>JASHPM010000063.1 GCA_030038115.1 Acidobacteriaceae bacterium
CGGCTCATCCTCACCACCAGCCATCCCCATCCGTGGACCCGCGTCGTCGCCGTCTATGTCCCCAAACAATATGTTCCCGGCGCCGAGGCTCCCTTCATCGTCGGAGCCGACGGGCCTGATACCAGCCTCTTCACAGCCCTCGATAACCTGATCGCGGAACGCCGCGTGCCCGTCATGATCGCGATCTCCATCGCCAATGGCGGCGGTGATGCCCAAGGCTCCGAGCGCGGCCTTGAATACGACACTATGTCGGGCCGCTACGCCGAATGGGTCGAGAACGAAGTCCTTCCCCTCGTCGAATCGAAGTGCAACGTCAGGCTGACCCACGATCCCAACGGCCGCGCAGCCATGGGTGGCAGCTCCGGCGGAGCGGTCTCGCTCATCATGGCGTGGTACCACCCCGAGCTTTACCACCGCGTCCTCGCTTACTCCGGCACGTGGATCAACCAGCAATGGCCCTGGAATCCCGCCACTCCCCACGGCGCATGGGGTTTCGTCGACTCGCTCATCCCCAACTCCCCGCGCAAGCCCATCCGTATCTGGATGGAGGTCGGCGACCGCGACCTCTACAACCCCAACGTCATGCGCGATGGTATGCACGACTGGGTCCTCGCCAACGAGAAGATGGCTGCCGCCCTCGCCGCCAAACACTACCACTACCAATTCGTTTTCGCCGAGAACGCCGGCCACGTCGACCATGCCACGAAGCTGCAAACCCTTCCCGAAGCTCTGGAATACCTTTGGCAGGGTTATCCGAAGCACTGATCAACCAGTGCTCAGGCCGTCATCGCCCATAACGGCGTGCGTTGCCAGACTCAGTGCTTATCGGCCGGAGCTTTCACTTCGCTTTCCGGCGTTGCCGAAGGCGCCGGGGCGAGATTCCGAAAATTCATCAGCGTATTAAAGATCATGCGGTACTCGCCCATGTTCTGCCATCGCCACACCGGGTTCGTGGTAAACATGACGATTTCGCCTTTGCCTGCTGGCGTCACCACCACCGCGGCCCTGCCCTTGATATCATCCGCGCCATTGAACAGCCCGCTGAGCACAGACGATTCGCCGCCCGGGAACCGCATCAGCACATCGTCCTTATCCATCTGCGCGGACATCCTCAGCAGCGGCCCGTTCGCATAGCGCACAGGCACAGTTTTTGCCGAGTAGCCATAGAAGATCGGGTTTTCCGGATGGATGATGTCCGCATTGACAATCGGACCTGGAGCGTAAAAGTGCGCGCTGGTATTGCTGGTGTCGATGGTGGGCGTTAGCCCGAAGTCCGGCGGAAAAGCGCTGGACGTGCCCAGAGTCACCAGCACGCCGCCGGCGGCCGTGAACTTCTCGAACTCAGCCACACCCGCCGCGCCCATGCCTCCGGTGATATCGGGGGATGAGCCGTAGTCTCCCAGAAATTTGAACTTGTCGGTTTTCTCGTAAGCCAGCGGCTTGTCCGCTTTCGGGATATCGATCACCAGCGCCTTCGCGCTCCGCACCTGGTTCGGTATCAGAATCAGGTCGTAGTCTTTCGCGAGATTCCCCTCGAGCACACGCTCTTTGAAGATCAGATCGTAGGGCACCTTGTACTGGTCGAAGGTGTAGCGCACCCAGCCCACGTCCTGCGTCCCGGACCATGTACTGAAGATGGCAAGCCGCGGCAGAGCCGCTGCATGTGTGGCCACGTGCGGAGATGCAGCCAGACCGGCGACATCCAGACCCAGTTCTGCCGCCAGAGGTTTCAGGGTCGAAGCCGCGCTGGCGGGGACGAGGAACGTGCCTGCGGAGAAGCTCGCGCCCGCGGCCGTGAACGGCTTCTCTGCAATCTGCACGGCGACGTCCTTAAGACCGTAACGAAGCGTCACCATGTTGGGAGAGCCATGGTCCGGCACGGCATAGACAGCAGCCGCGGGCACATCCTTAAACGTTCCCACAGGGTTGTACTGGTCGACAGGGTCCACGGCCACTGCCTGCACCGACTTATCGTCGGTCGGCTTGATCGTCGTGTTCGTCATCAGGCTCATGGTCCACGCGCTGTCGTCGTAAGTTGTCAGTTCGGGGTCGGGGTCGGTCTGCTTTTCCAGCAGCGTTTTTGCCAGTGGCCCGTAGGGTTGGTTGGTTTTCACAATCAGCGATCCCGCCGGATACGTGCCGTCACTAAGTTTGAACTGAGCCTGCGCGCGGCCCACTTCAATGCCCTGCATGCGAAGAATGTGGATGACAAACGCCACCCGCGTCAGGTCCTCCTGATCCGCGGGCAGGATGAACCCATACGGCGCCTCTTTGCTGCCCGCGCTCACCGCATTGCGGCTCTTCACGTAGAAGTCTTCCAGGATGACCTGCGGAAAGGCCGCAACCAGCTGGAGCGATGTCAGCACCCCGGTCTCTGCATAATTGGTGTTGTCGCGCATCGACCACAACACCTCTTTGTAAGGTGGATTGGGGCGGTACCACTGGCGCTTGGTGAAGTCTCCGAACCCACCACCTCCTCCACCGAGGATCGCGGGGCTGGAGGGCGGCGCGATGGTGCGCTGCATGGTGGTTGCGCCCGCGTTGCCAAAGATTTCGTAGAAGCGCATCAGGCCGTTGTGGTTGGTGGCCATGATGGCGACGTAACCCGGCGACCACGCGTCGACGTAGCCGTGATACCACACTCCGGGCATGCCGTACCTGGTAAGTTGAGACATATCCCAGTTCGCGAACATCGGTAACTCGCCGTAAACGATTGGATCCCACAGCGGGTTCTGCGGAGCCTGGCCGCTGTAAATGTAGAGAAAAGGCACGGACTCGTGCAGGTCATGCATGATCGGCGGATGCCATTCCAGATACCAGCGCAGAAAATTCTGGTTCGCCATGCCCGCGTAATTGATGTCGCGGTTGTCATCGTGTTTGGTGTACTTGCCCCAGTAGGGCACGCCCGACAATTTTTCGTAATCGGTAATGTCCACATTGTGGGCGTAGTACCAGTCGATGGAGCGATCGCGCCCATCCGGATCGGCCACCGGCATGATCGCGACGATGACGTTGTCGCGAATTTTCTGGATCAGCGGCGAGTCTTCGGTCGCCAGCCGATACGCCAGCTCCATCAGCATTTCCGGGGGACCCAGCTCGGCGCTGTGCAGTCCCCCGGAAAGTGTATAGATGGGCTTGGTTTTTGCGATCAGGTCGTGGGCTTCGGCGTCAGTGAGACCACGCGGGTCGGCCAGGCGGGCCAGATTCTGCCGCTCCTCGTCGAGGTGGGCGATGGAGTACTCCGAACCGACGAATACGATGATGGAGTCGCGGCCTTCCTCGGTCTTGCCGATACGCATCACCTTAACCCGGCCCGAATGGGCCGCCAGGGCGTCGTAATAGCGAAGGATGTCGGCATAGTAGGTCAGTTCTTTAGGCGCGCCAATGTGATGGCCAAGGAAATCTTTGGGGGATGGCACATCCGAGCCGGCGGGCAGATGGTCGACCAGAGGACTCATGAACTCCGGTTTGGTGGTCCATTCCTTCACTCGTGCTGTGTAGTCCGGATCCATGGTCTGAGCCGGGGATGGAACGGAAGAAGCCGCCAGTAAAACGAAAAGCACCACCGCGAGGTGCCTGGACATTTGTTCGTTCTCCGAAGTAGAGGATTAATCTCCGCCCTATGCTACCGCAGGTACGCCACATAAATTTGTGAGGACCAGTGGATCAGGGGAAGGTCACGGAAAGGGGCTGTCGGGATGAGAGGAGCCGAGAACCCGCGCTTGGTAAACTGGACGCCATGGCCACCGCAGCGACCCTTTCGCCGGAAGTCCGCGCCAGATACGAAGCCGTCATCGGACTCGAGGTCCACGTCCAGCTCCTCACCGAAACGAAGGCTTTCTGCGGCTGCGCGAATCGGTTTGGTGCGCCACCGAACACGAATGTGTGTCCGGTGTGCCTCGGACTACCGGGAGCTCTGCCCGTCCTCAACCGCCGCGCTGTTGAGTTTGCCACGTTGGCTTCGCTCGCCCTCAATTGCCAGGTCCGCGAACGTTCCATCTTCGCCCGCAAAAACTACTTCTATCCCGACCTGCCCAAGGGCTATCAGATTTCGCAGTACGACAAGCCGCTCGCCGAACACGGCTGGATCGAAGTTCCCAACGGCGAGGGCAGGAAGAGGATCGGCATTACGCGGCTGCACATGGAAGAAGACGCCGGCAAGAGCCTGCACGACGGCTTCCCGGACTCGGCCACGCGCACCTATGTCGATCTCAATCGCTGCGGCACACCGCTCATCGAAATCGTGAGCGAGCCGGACATGCGCACGCCCGATGAGGCGTACGAGTACCTCACGCGCCTGAAAGAAATCATGCTCTACACGGCGGTGAGCGACTGCAACATGGAAGAAGGCTCGCTTCGTTGTGATGCAAACGTAAGTGTCAGAGTCCGCGGTGCGCAGCACTTCGGGACCAAGGCCGAGGTGAAGAACGTCAACAGCTTTCGCTTTATCCGCGCCGCGCTCGAATACGAAATCGAGCGGCAGATTGAAATCGTTGAGTCGGGCGGCCGCGTCATCCAGGAAACGCGTCTCTATAACGCGAACGAGGGCCGCACTTACTCCATGCGCTCCAAGGAGCAGGCGCACGACTATCGCTACTTTCCGGAGCCCGACCTTCCGCCGCTCATCGTTCCCGATGCCTGGAAAGCCGAAATCGCCGCGCGCATGCCGGAGCTGCCCGAAGCGCGCCGCGCCCGTATGATCGCCGAGTACGGCATCACGGAGCGGGATGCGCACACGCTCACGGCGACGCGCGAGTTCGCCGATCAGTTTGAAGCGGCGGCTCGGGCTGCGAAGAATCCGCGCCGCGTTGCGAACCTTGTGCAGAGCGAACTGACGATGCGGTTGAAGGCCGCTGCGCTGGAATTGGAGCAATCGCCGATTTCCATGAAAGGCGTGGCGCAGGCTGCCGATCTGGCCGAGGATGGCAGGCTGTCCTCGAAGCAACTGAAGCAGCTCTTCGATCTCAGCTTCGAGAGGAACGAGGACTTCGGCGTCGTCTACGAGCGCGAGAAACCGCAGCAGATCAGCGACGCTTCGACCCTCGAAAAAATGATCGACGATGTCATCGCCGCCAATCCCGCCCAGGTGGAGCAGTACCGGAAAGGGAAGAAGACGGTGGCAGCGTTCTTCGTGGGCCAGGTCATGAAGGCCTCTAAAGGGCAGGCCAACCCCGCCCTGCTGAATGAACTGGTGACAAAAAAGCTGGAGAACTAGCCGTTCAGGCAATCGCGCCTTCGGCGCCTTCTTTTGCCACCAGGGCGGAAACGACTCGCCACATCCACAACGCTGGCGACGCAAAATAGGTTGCCGTCAGCCGCGGAATTCGCTTCAGGTCGGTGCTCAGCGAGTGCGCTTCTTCGCCCACCAGCAGTGCGCCGTTGCGGATCATGTGCCAGTGGAAGGTCGCCGACAGTATCGTGAAAATCAGCGCCGGAACTCCGAGCTGCCGCGTCTGGCGGCCGTCCAGCCAGAAGTGCAGACCCGCATCGCAGCTCAGCGACGTGAGGGGCACGACCACGACACAGGAGAACCAGGCCATTAGCTCGGAGCGAATGGAGAGGGACTGCTGCTGCAGGGCGGAAAAGGCTCCGCAGGTCAGCAGCACAAACGCCGCTTCCACCGCGCCGAAGTGATTCCGCGCGTGTACTTCCATGTGCCGCAGCGCGGCCACGCAGGCCAGCCCGCGCAGCACTGCGGTCATCAGCGCTACCTTCCAGTTCCAGTGCGTCAGGGGAAACAGCCAGGTCGCCGTGTTCGGGGCGCCAGGCCGGCGTCGCGAGTTGCTCAACATAGTCTGCAACTTTCGTGGTATGCGCTCAAGGGCGTCTCCGAAGGTGTGCATGGCTCTGTGATGCAGGTTGGCACGGCTGCGCACGATGCACCGTAAACAGGGCATTACATTTTGCACAATTTCGCCGCCCCGGACCGACTTCGTCACCGCTGACGACGTACATCCGTCCGTATAGTTACCAAGGTTCGGAAATTTTTCGAAACTTCGATTGAACCCTTGTGTTCATGCTTGCGACGGCGAGTTTAGCCGATCAAAATCGAAACCAACAGCGGTTCACGGGCACGCTTCCATCGGTCACTGCGACCGCCGCTTTCCGAGGATCACAGCCTGGGTGCAACGGGATTCGCGTCTCTACGCGCACGCTCTCTCTGCGTCCAGGCCCTGATCTTCGTCAACGGCCTCGCATTTCACGAGCAGCATCCGGGAACTGCGGAAAGCGACTCCTCCATATGTCGACCCACGCACGCATCCGCTCACGCATTTCCGGTCTGTGCCTTAGTGCCGCTCCATTGCTCCTTTCGATTTTTCTGATCGTGGGCTGCGGCGACACCATGACGCAATCCTCCAACAACAACAACAGCAGCACCGGCTCCGCTTTTGTCATCGGCACCGATGCACCGGTGGCCAGCGTTGTCTCCTTTAACGCCACCATCCAGTCCGTCGACGCCATCGACGCCGACGGCAACTCCGTTTCCCTGGTCAGCGGCCAACCCACTGTTGACTTTGCCCGCTACAACGGCCTGCAGACGCTGCTGGACATGAACGACGTTCCGGCTGACACCTACACACAAATTTCCGTCACCTTCTCCAGCGCCACCATCGGCTATCTCCAGACTGGTACGGGGGCGCCCACCATCGCCACCATGCCTGCCACGTTCACCACCAATAACGTGATGGTGACTCTGGCCAATCCGCTGGTCGTCTCCTCCACCGGCCCAGTCGGCATTCGCATGGACTTCCGTCTCGATAAGTCCATTCAGGTGTCCGGCGGCGCAATCACGGGCATGGTGGACCCAACCCTCGACATCACTGCAGTGGGACCCAGCGCTCCCGGCGCCTACATCGATGAGTTCATCGCCGGCGTCGTCAATCCCAGCGTAACCGCGCAGTCCTTCACCATTCAGGGACCGCACGGCCGCACTTTCACCGTCAATGTCACCGGACAAACAGAGTGGGATAACGGTGAGGGCATGGGCGATCTGACTGCGACCAGCATCGTGCAGATTTCCGGCATCCTCGACCGCGCCGACTCCACCATTGACGCCGACGAAGTCGCCATTCTTTCTCAGGATGGCTTCTACGCCGCCGGCCAGGTCACCTATGTTCAGCCTTCTTCGGGCGTGGCCAGCGACTTCCAGCTCTACGTCCGCGGCACGCTGCCCCCCAGCGGCGACGGCGTCACAGACGGCAGTCTCGCAACGGTCGATCTCAGTGGCTCCGAGAAATTCTTCATCTACTGGATGCACAACCAGTTCACCCAGTTCCTCTTCAACTCTTCCACGCTTCTGCCCGGACAGCACGTCGCGGTCGGCGGAACGCTGGCCGGCGCCGCCAACGGCGACGCACTCAGCGTGAAGCGCGTTGTCCTCCGCAACTGGGGCTTCAACGGGACGCTCGTCGCCAACTCCGTTAACACCGGCAACGGCACATTCCAGATGAACATCAATGGATTCGCCGGATTGCTGGTTCCGGGTCAGCCGGTTACGGTCTATACGGCGACCGGGACGACTTGGCGCGATGGCTTCAGCGGTATCGGCGACATCAGTGCCAGCACCAACATCCGCGTTGTGGGTCTCCTCATCAAGGACCCCACTTCAGGAGATTCGGTGATCCTGGCTCGCTACGTCGACGATATGGATGACTAACACCCTCCCCGGCCCTACCCACGAAAAGGCGGCGCGCTCAAATCTGAGGCGCCGCCTTTAACTTGCCCGCCTTTAACCTGCCCGGATCTTTCGATTTCACTTTCCCGTGTAGGCCGACTTCATATACTTCCGCGCCTGCTCTCCCTGCGCTGTATCGCTGCCCGCGCTCAACACCGCTTCATATTGCTGCACAGCCTTGCCGTGCTCCCGCATCAGATCGTAGGTCTTGCCCGCCTCGAGCAAACAGCGCCGCTTCAGCTCCGGACTCGTCGTCGCTTGAAAGGCGCCTTCCCGATACGCATCCACCGCTTCGCTGAATTGCCGTTGTCCCCGCAGGCTGTCGCCCAACCCGAAGTACGCCAGCTCCGGATGTGCATTCGGAAAATACTCCGGACGCTTCGCCATCTCGATGAGCTGCTCATAAGACTGCACCGCCACCATTCCGTCGCCGGCGTCTTTCTCCAGGTTCGCCTCCTCCAGCCGGAACAGGAAATCGTGCGGGTACTCCTCCGCCATGGCATGCGCAATCTCCACCGCCGTATGGTATTTGGCCTCCCGTCGCAGAAACAGCATCATCGCCGTTCTCGCCGGCACCCGGGTAATGGTTCCCCGCTCGCCGTCATCGCGTAACAGCGCCAACCCCTCGCCCTTCGACCCGTGTATGCCCACGATTCCCACCACCACCTTGAACGGGATAGACAGCGCGCCCACCACGTATTGATACACCCCGGTCACCAGCTCCGCGTCCGCATAGTTGGGGTCCAGCTGCAGCACCTTCTCGCAGTCGCTGTGCGCACCCAGCGCCTGTTTCAGGGCCCCCACAAAAGCCCGCTCCACCATCGCCGAATACGTCGCCTCGAGGCTCTTCGCGAATCCCCGGGCAAACAGCGCATTCACATCGCCGGAATTCGCCCGCAGCGCCGCATTTGCCTCGCTCACCGTTTCATCCGCCAGCGCCCTCACCCGTTCCCGCACCTTCGGGTCCTCTGTCACCGTGTGCTTGCCCGTCAGGAATCCGTCGTTGGCGTAAAAAGTCGTGTCCAGCAGATCCAGCCTGTTCAGCTCTCGGAATACCACCGCATCCAGCACATAAACCGTCGCGATCGGATCGCCCGGAT
>JASHPM010000489.1 GCA_030038115.1 Acidobacteriaceae bacterium
TTCCTGCCTGGCCATCGCATCATGGTGCAGGTGCAGTCGAGCTGGTTCCCGCTGTACGACCGCAACCCGCAGACCTTTGTGCCGAATATTTTCTGGGCGAAGCCTGGCGACTACCAGAAAGCCGAGCAGAAGGTCTGGCACGCTCCGGGTCACCAGAGCTACATCGAGTTGCCGCTGGTGAAGGCTGGAAGCTAGAACCGGATCGCGAAGAGACCGTTAGCGAAAAACGGTTACCAAAGGCACGTGGCCCTTTTCGAATCGCCGAACTGCGGGCGGCGGTGAGCGTATTCCTGGCTCAGGGGAGTCGGCTCAGGAGGGAGGGCTATGAAACGAATTTTGATTGCGACGCTGTTCGGCCTGATCATGGGCGGGGTTTGCGCCACGCTGACGTTCAAAGGGGGCCTGTTGCCGTTTACGGTTACGACGCTGATCTGGATCCTGCTGAACCGCGCGGTGATGGGGTTTGCGATTGGTGTCTCCGGGCTGCGGCTGCACTGGGCCTGGAACGGGATCCTCGTGGGCATCGCGGTGGGATCGGTCTTTTCGTATTTTCTCTTCATGAAAGTCGGCCCGGTGGCGCTGCCGCTGATCAACTTCTTCGCGAATGGGATTTTCGGGCTGATCATCGAGTTCTTCACGACGGTCGTCTTCAAACAGCCGGTGCTGCCCCGAGTGCGTCCCACGGAAGGGGTGGTCACGGCGCACGTTTAGAGCGGACTTTCAGCCGGCCATTTCAAGGCGAACCAATGGTCCCGTTACTTACTCCGGTGCTGTGGCGTGGAGCTTTCGGTTCAGTCATGTTGAATCCGTAAGGGGGCGGTGCTATTCTTTGGGTGTGATTTAAAGGTCACACGCCAAAAGATTCATCGTGCGCCGGCGTGGAAGCTGCTCCGAGGGAGATTTTCTTCTTTGAAACGAGGGATGGGAAAATCCCGGCTCGTGACTGGCTGGACCAAATCGAGGGTCAGCCAGTCTATAACCGGATCATGGCTCGGCTGGACCGAGTCCAGGAGGGGAACTTTGGGGAGCATCGACCGGTGGGCGAGGGAGTAAGCGAGCTGGTGGTCAATTTCGGACCGGGTTACCGCGTCTACTACGGCCTGGATGGGGCAGATATAGTTGTCCTGCTGGTCTGCGGCAGCAAGGCCACTCAGGGGAAGGACATCGAGACGGCGAAGGGTTACTGGAGACAATACAATGCCTAAGACCAGAGTCTCGTATCGCGACTGGCAGATGGAAAAGCTTGCCGACCCGCGGATCGCCGAGGGATACCTGAATGCATGCCTCGAGGAGGGCCCGGACCTCTTCCTGAAGGGGCTGAAAAAGGTCGCGCAGGCCCGGCAGATGACGAAGGTGGCGAAAGAGGCCGGCGTGCAGCGAGAGACGCTGTATCGGTCGCTCTCGGAGGATGGAAATCCGACCCTGGAGACGCTTTCCTCGGTGCTGCATGCACTGGGGATGGAGCTGAGGGTGACGGCGCGGCACTAGGAGGTTCCAGGCGGAACTCGTCCACTGCTTTTGTCGCGCGGCGATCAAAACGCCAGCAGCGCGACGCCGACGCAGACGAAGATGGCCGCGGTCCAGCGGCGGTGGTCGACGTTTTCGCGGAGGAAGAATTTCGCCGCCAGGGCGTTGGTGACAAACGTCAGCGAGGTGGCGGCGGGGCCGATGAGGCTCAGGTCGCGATGGCTGAAGGCGAAGAGCAGCGAGAAGAAGCTGAGCGCCAGGCAGACGACTCCGAGGCCGAAGCGGCCGTTGGTGACCACGGCGGCTGCCGCTCCGAAGAGGCCGCTCTTTGCGCGGATGAGGTCGAGATCGCCGATCTGGCGCATCGCGGAGGCGGTGAGGATGTCTCCCGCGGTGGCGGAGAGAACGATGCTGGCGATCATGGCGACGGTGGCCAAAATGGCCTGAGGATGGCTCATGGCCGCACCTCCGCAGCCAGCTCTTCGTCGTGCGCGGGAGGGGGGCGATGGCTGTGGTCGGTCCAGGAGGGCCCGCGCGTCACGAAGCCGACGCCGGCGGTGATGAAGACCACGCCGAGCCAGCGCAGGGGCGAGACGTGTTCGTGCAGCCAGAATTTCGCCAGCAGGGTCATGATGACGTAGCCGAGCGAGCTGGCGGGGAGAACGTAGGTCAGGTCGGCCCAGGAAAGCGCAGTGAGGTACGACGCGAAGAATCCGATGAGCAGGATGATGCCCGTTGCAACCCACGGGGAAAAGATGGCGTGGATGAGCGCGCCGGGGTGGGCGAGCGAGACCGGGCCGAGGGACTTCATGCCGCGCGAGAGAAACGTGTCTCCGCAGGAGGCGGTGAGCGTGATGACGGCCAGCACAAGGTAGCGGCGGAATGTCATGGTGGAGCGGGTCATGCGGAAGCAGCCAGGGAGCGGTTAGCTAAAAACCGGTTAGCGAAGAACCGGTCAGCTAAAAAAGCGGCCAGCAAAAAACCAGATTCGGCCATTTTCTACATGCTACAGCGACAGGCTACCCCTGGTCGCTGCCAGCTAACCGTCTTATCGCTAACCGCTTCTTAGCTGACCGGCTTTTCGCTAACCGGTTCATTGCTGGCTTCACGCCTGGGCGCTGGCCGTGGTGCCCGTCTTGGCGCGCCCTTCGCGGATCATCTTGTCGCGCTGCGCACGCACCTTCAGGAACGACTTCGACTCCTGATAGAGCCGCTTCACGTCGCCGTTCATGATGGCTTTGCTGACCACGCGCCACGCGGCTTTGGGGCGGAAGAAATACTCGTCGTAGAAGCGGTGCACCATTTCGAGCACGTAGTCGGCGGGCAGACCGGGGTATTCGATGTGCGCGATCTGGTGACCCTCGTCGTCGGTCATCTTGTTGCCGTTGGTGATGAAGCCGTTGACGCGCGCGTACTCGTAGAGCTCGGTGCCCGGGAAGGCGTGGGCGACGGAGACCTGTATGGTCTCGACGTCGAGCTGCTTGGCGAACTCGATGGTGTTGCGGATCGATTCCTTCGTTTCGCCGGGCAGGCCGAGGATGAAGTCGCCGTGGATGGTAAGGCCGAGTTTGTGGCAGTCGCGGGCAAAGTCGCGGGCGCGCTCGACGGTGGCGCCCTTCTTGATGTTCTTGAGGATCTGTGGGTCGCCGGACTCGAAGCCGACGATGAGCAGCCGGGCGCCGGCGTCGCGCATGGCCTTCAGCGTGTCGTAGTCGGTGGTGACGCGCGAGGTCGACGACCAGGTGAGCTTGAGCGGCTTGAGCTTCGCGCACAGCTCGATGGTGCGCGCCTTCTGGATGTTGAAGGTGTCGTCGTCGAAGAAGAATTCCTTGACGGCGGGCCACTTTTCCTTCACCTGGGCCATTTCGGCGGCCACATCGTCGGTGGAGCGTTTGCGCCAGGCGTGTCCGCTGGTGGTTTGCGGCCACAGGCAGAAGGTGCACTGCGCGGGGCAGCCGCGCGTGGTGTAAAGCGAGACGAAGGGATGCAGCAGGAAGGGGACGTTGTACTTCGTCACGTCGAGGTCGCGCTTGTAGACGTCGGTGACCCAGGGCAGCGCGTCGAGGTTTTCGATCTGCGGGCGGTCGGGATTGTGCACGACCTGGCCATTCTTGCGATAGCTGATGCCGAGAATCTGGTCGAGAGGCTTGCCGTTGGCGTACTCGACGACGGAGTAGTCGAACTCGCGGCGGCAGACGAAGTCCAGCGCGTGGCACTCGTTCAGGGCTTTGTCGGGGTCGGTGGTGACGGGCGGGCCGACGAAGCAGATTTTGATGTTGGGATAGGTGTCCTTGACTTTCTGCGCCCACTGCTGGTCGCCGGTCCAGGCAATGGTGCTGGTGAAGAGGACGAGGAACTCATAGTCCTTGAGGGATTCGACAACCTGCGGCCAGGTGATGTGGTGGGGATTGGCGTCGAGCAGGCGCGCGCCCTCGAGCATGCCGGCCGGATAGGCCAGCCAGACCGGGTACCAGTAGGACTCGATTTCGCGCGTGGCGGGCCAGCGGGAGCTGGCGCCGCCATCGAATTTTTCGAAGGACGGAGGGTTCAGAAAGAGTGTTTTGAGCGGCATAGGCACAGTCCTCAGTTTACCATTCAGCAACAGCCGCCAGGCACGGAGCAGGGAGCTGGGTGCCAGGGGGCTGGGAGCAGGGAAGTTCGAGCGCGCTACTTCAGCGACGAGCGAACCCAGACGTCGATCTGGCCG
>JASHPM010000490.1 GCA_030038115.1 Acidobacteriaceae bacterium
ATCCTCGCCGAAGCTGCGCGTCTGGAGGGACACCCGGACAATGCGGCCGCGTGCTGGCTGGGCGGATTCGTCGCAAGCGCCAGCGAGGGAGATACGGTTCAGGCCATTTCAATCGCTCCGCCTCCGGGGTGGCGAGCGGTGATTGCCATGCCGGAGCGCCCCGTGGCGACTACCGCTTCGCGGGCGGTGCTGCCAGACACCTACGCGCGGCAGGATGTGGTGGCGAACCTCCAGCGGGTGGCGCTGCTTACCGCCGCATTCGCAACGGGACGGGCCGACGCGATGGTGATTGCCATGGGGGACAGGCTGCATCAACCATTTCGCGGCGAGGTTTGCCCGCTGCTGGCCCGGCTGTTGCCGCTCGCGGGCAAAGGGGGAATTGCGGGCGTGGCACTCAGCGGCGCGGGTCCGGGGGTGCTGCTGCTGACCGTATCTGAGAACGCGGCAAAGCAGACCCGAGATCTGGCTGCGGCCGAAGTGGAGGGGCTGGGGAGAATCGAGTTCCTGACCTGTGAACTGGAGAATCGTCCGGTCAGGTTTTGAGACAGGGATGGCATGTCCGATAATTCTGCACGGAGAGGCGAGTCCGTACCCCGTTGGTAATACAAAAGTTGCATCTGACGTAACTGAAATAGCCCATTACCAAAAATTACTGAAGATTGCTTTACACATTTCACGAGAGGCCCTATGTTCACCTCTGTGGGCAGTTCTGGGGGAGGGCTGCTCCGGCGTCCGTGATTCTTTATAGAATCCGGGCGCCTTAATTTTTTCCGGCAACTTTATGCTCCAGCCGAAGCCTTAGCGGCTGCGACCCCTCGCTTCCTTCCGCATCTATTCAGGTAGACTAATGGGTGCATCAGGCACGCAAAGGGGACAGAATACAGATGGCCGCAGTGGGGATTGCCGAGGTGAGTGACGCGACGTTCGACCAGGAAGTTCTGCAGTCGGATCAGCCCGTACTGGTTGATTTTTGGGCAACATGGTGCGGACCTTGCCGCGCGCTGGCGCCGATTGTCGATGAAGTCGCGACAGAGTATCAGGGCCGCCTGAAAGTCGCGAAAATGGATGTCGACCACAACCAGGCGACGCCGATGCGTTACGGGATCCGCGGTATTCCGGCCCTGCTGCTGTTTAAGGGCGGCAAGGTTGCGGATCAGATCGTGGGCTACGCACCGAAGGAAACAATTGCGCGGAGTATCACGCGGATCATCGGCTAAATGCTGACGGGCGGTCTTCAGTACTTTCGTATCATGCCCAATACTCTTCCCTGGATGGCAACCTGCGCGGCGGGAACAAAGATGGGGTCCATTTCGGCATTAGCAGGCTGGAGGCGGACCAGGGAACCTTCGCGATAATAGCGCTTCAGAGTGGTTTCCGAACCTCGGACCAGCGCCACGACGATTTCGCCGGAACGGGCGGTGTTGATTCGTTCCACGAGCACATAGTCGCCATCCAGGATGTGTTCGTCGCGCATGGATTCCCCGCGAACCTGTAAGGCAAAAACGTCCCGATTACCAATAATGTCCCCGAGCGAGATGCTTTCCGGGATTTCCGCGGCTTCGACGGGGTAGCCGGCGGCGATCCGTCCGGCAAGGGGCAGCCGTTCGACTCCTCGGCCTTTGGACCGGGGTGGCAGCACATCGAGGGAGCGGCTGCGATTATGAGCGCGCGCCAACAAGCCTTTGTTTTGCAGATTGGTAATGTGTTTATGGACGGTGGCGAGGGATCGCAGGTCGAGTCCGCGCGCGATCTCTTCAAAGGACGGAGAATAGCCGTTCTTCTGGACAAAGCCGGAGATGAATTCCAGGACTTCCTTTTGCCGCCGGGTAATTGCCATGGCGGGCATTATAGCGAATAAAAAGCGAACGAAGCAAGGCCCATCTTTTTTCCCGATTTGAAATCGAGAGGCTCTCTCTCCCGTTTCGGAATGGCGGTTTTGTTTTTTCTCATGAAAAGCTTCACTTCCAGCCGCGCACGCGAGATGGTGAGGTTGGGAGAAAGCCGATATGCGATTGCTAATCGCTGAAGACGATCCGGCGCTGGGCAGTTTCCTGGCACGCGGGCTGGAGCAGGATGGTCATGAGGTCACGATGGCCAGCGACGGCGAGGCGGCCATGGAGGCCGCCAAAAACATCCTGCCCGAGATGGCTGTGCTGGATCTTAATCTTCCGCGCCGCGATGGCACCGAGGTGCTGGAGTTCCTGCGCTCCCTCACGGAAGATTTGCCCATTCTCATCCTCAGCGCGCGACACGAGCCCGAAACGCGGCTGCGCTGCCTTGAAATGGGCGCGGACGATTTCATGCAGAAGCCGTTTTCCTTTGTCGAGTTGCGCGCGCGCTGCCGTACGCTGCTGCGGCGCAGATCGCCGGGGCTTGTTCTGCGCCAGGGCGACCTCGAATTAAGACGCGTGGAGCGCACGGTCACCTGTCACGGAGCGCCGGTGACGCTGACCAACAGGGAATTTGCGTTGCTTGAGTACCTGATGCTGCATCGCGGCCGGCCTGTCTCCCGTGCAACGCTGCTCGAGGAGGTCTGGAACATGGGCGCGGATGCAGGAACGAACGTAGTGGACGTTTACATCAATTATCTTCGCCGCAAACTGCACGATGCGGCTGCGCCGCGTGAGGGAAGTGTCAGGGGTTGGGAGTCCGACACGGCACAGCCCCTCATCTGCACGGTTCGAGGAGTCGGCTA
>JASHPM010000491.1 GCA_030038115.1 Acidobacteriaceae bacterium
ATCTCCGCGCCTTCCTTGAGCGCCGCCGCGGCCTGCTCCAGATCCTCATCCGTCGTGTCTTCGTATTGCCGCCGCCGCGCCCGGTCCATTCCCTTCCGCCGCCCCACGGTCAGCAGCCAGGCCTCGGCATTCTCCGGGCATCCGCTCACTGGCCAGTGAACGAGCGCCTCCGCAAACGCGTCCGCCAGCGCATCCTCCGCTCCCGCCACGTCGCCGGTCCGGGCCGCCAGATACGCGATCAGCTTGCCGTAGCTGCGGCGCGCCACCGTTTCAGCCACGCTGTGCGCCAGCGCATGCTCATCCGCCAATACTCGCTCCCACCCAAAGGAATGCCGCGCGCTCGTCGGCTCGAGCGCGCAGCTTCTACGTCCTCAGTATCCAGCTTCGCCCATTTGCCAGATGGCGCGTACCTCCACGGTTCCGTGCTGCACTCCAGGGCACCGCGCCGCCCACGACATCGCCGCATCCAGGTCCGGCGCCTCGATCAGGTAATACCCGCCCAGCTGCTCCTTCGAGTCCGCAAAGGGACCATCCAGCACCTGCGTCTTCCCGTTCTCCGCTCTCATGCGCGTCGCCGTCTGGCTCGGGCGCAGCCGGTTGCTCCCGCGCAGCACTCCTGCCTGCTTCAGCGCTTCCGTGTATGCGAAATACGCCGCCCCGCCCTGCTCCTGTTGCTCTTTCGTCATCCGCGTCCACGCCGACTCATCCCCGTACAGCATCAGCAAATATTGCATCGCTCTCCTCCACCTTCCTCATCGCTGAATATAACTTCCCGCCACCATGATGACGCGCCACGGATGTCGATTTGGACAAAGTCCAGATAAAATTTCAGGCCACGTTGTGTCTGTGCTGTGCAGGGTCAGGTCAATATTTCATGACCGTTGCTCGCCGGCTCCCATCGGATGCAGTTCCTTCTCAACCGTCAGTGGCTTGCGGAACGTCAGCGCGTAGAATCGCCGCTTCCACACCGTCTCCGCCCGAACCTCCTCCATCTCCGCCGGCACCAGCTCCACCGGCGCCGCCACTGCCTCTTTCCGATCCTTGTAGAACTCCCGCGTGTACGGAATGTTTTCGTACGCCGCTTTCACGTGCTCTTCCGTCTCGTCCGCGATCAGAATCAAACTTCCCGGCTTCGCCACCCGGATCATCTCCCCAATCGCCTTCGCGCGGTCGCTGAAGAAATTAATCCCGCCGGTATGAAACACCACATCGAAGCTCTCATCCGCAAACGGCAGCCGCTCCGCGTTGCCCAGAAACAGCTCGGCCTCCATCCCCCATCGCCGCATGTTCGCCTTGCAGTTCGCCAGCATGTCCCAAGCCAGATCCAGCCCGTATCGCCGAATGTCCCGCGGCAGGTATTTAAAATTCAGCCCCGTCCCCACCGATGTTTCCAGCACCCTGTCGCCCGGTTTTACCTCCAGCTTGCCCAGGTAACTCATCACGTACGCGTTGCGATCCATCCCCGTCAGCGCGCACGCCACCCGCTGCGTATCGTCGTAAAACCCGCCAATCGTCTCGTACAGATGGTTGTACTTCCCGTTGGCTCCGCTCAGATCCTCCGCCGTGCGAAAATCCGGAACCCCATCGCGAATCGGAAACTTCTCGCCCGCCACACTCACCAGCGCTTCTCCACCCGGCCTTCCTTCCACATGCACCGGACTCAGGCTTCCTGGACTTCGCAGCAGCGCAACCGTCTCTGCCGAGTTTCCAGTCAGCCGCGCCCAGCTTTTCCGCTCCCGCAATCGATTCCTGAGCGCCCACACACTCAGCACCACGACGCCGCACACACAAATCAGCACTCCAGCCATCCGCGCCTCGGCGCCGGCGGGCTCCAATCGCCCCACCCATGCCGCACTCCACAGCGCCCCGGCAAAAATCGCGGCCGTCGCCGCAAACTTCCACGCCTGCGCCTCTCGATTCCACATCCAGACCGCAATCGCCGCGGCCCAAAGAACCACAAATGTAACCGCCGCTGTTCCACAATCCCGGCCCACCTCCCGCAGCAGCGGCATCCGCGCCCACCCACCATGGAACGCCAGACCCGTCACCTTTGCCGGCAGCCACTGCAACGCCGCTACCTGTACCAGTACTCCCGCGGCGGGCAGCGGCAGGGTCGAAACCAACCCCCGCAGATGCGGGTTCACCATCCGATAAAACACAAACGGCGCAACCGCCACCACCGATGCCGCCAGCATCCACCCCAGCGCTTCAACGCCCGCCACCGGCCCCGCCCTGAAGACCATCCGCCAGTTCCCAATCGCCATGGACACCAACGTCAACACCATCAGCCACACAAACCCGCGCCGCACCCGCTGCGTCCCGATGAACCATGCCCCCAACACCGGCCCCGTCCACGCGCCCACCTGCGCAAAGAAGAACCCCGCAACAAACGTCGCCAGAATTCCCCACCCCAGCACCTGCCGCCCCGTGTTGTGCTTCGCCTCGCCCGCCATCGTGCCCCCCTTTCCGCACATCCCGAATCACCGCGCCGCTTCACCGCTAACCGTTCCTCGCCAGTCGCGTCCCGCAAATCGTTTTCGCTAGACGCTTTTTGCTAAACGTTTTTGCTGCCTTTTGCTCCCCTCCCGCTGGCTTTTCCCATTCCAGCTTTCCCTGCCCTGCGCCCTGTACCCTGTACCCTGCTCCCTGTACCCTGCTCCTCTTCCATCTCCTCCAGCGTCTTCAGCGCATGCTTGCTCCACTCGAGTTCCGCGCGCATCCGCGCAACCCCGTACTCCAGGGTCAAAATCCAGAATCGAAAGTGCGGATGCGCGGCGTTCTTCGCCGTCCCAACCTTCCCAATGCCATCGAGCAGCTTTAGCGCCTGCCGATATTCCTCCTGGAACCTGC
>JASHPM010000492.1 GCA_030038115.1 Acidobacteriaceae bacterium
TCGGTCGCAGGCAACCCTTCCTTCGCCAGCATCGGACGCTCCTAGCTACTAGCTACTAGCTACTAGCTACTAGCTACTAGCTACTGGCTACCAGCTACCGGCTACCAGCTGAACGCTGAACGCTGCACCCTGAACGCTGGGCCGTCGCCCACTTCGACAGCGTCGTGTGAAACCGATGCAGCCGCATGTACTCCACCCGCAGCCCGCCCAAAGTCGCCGGCATCGATTGCGGATTCCGGCTGATGTCCACCAGCACCAGCAGCGCCGGCTCGGCAGGATTGTCCCGGCTCTGCGTCACGCCCACGCCGAAAATCGCAGGATCGGCCATCAGCTGCGGCGCCACACTGCGCTCCACCGCCGTCGCTCCCGCCAGCGCCGCGCTTGACAGGTGAATTCCCGGCTCCAGAGTCGGCATCGTCGGAGCCGTCCCCCTCGCTACCAACCCCGCGTCCGTCACAATCACCTGCGTGCGCACACCTTCAATCGTCTGCGGGACCGTCGCTGTCGCATGGTCCACGTAAACCACTACCGCCGGATCGCCCGGCGAATCGAGACTCCGCCCGGCCGCCGTCCCCAAAATCCCATTCCCGCGCAGCGTGTCCGCCGCATCCGCCGCAATCGTCTGCGCGCGCCCCAGCGCCGCCGGTCCCACATATGGAGGCTCCGCCGGAACCGCCGGATCATAACGCAAACACGCTACTGGATGCGGTGTGTTCGTTCCCACCAGGTTCAGCTGGCTCCCTGCCTGCGCGCTCAGCTCGTGCAGCACATCGCCAATGGGATTCACGACGCTCAGCCCATTCCCGTCTCCATCCGTCCCGCCGGCAAAATACAGCCCCACCGCCTCTGCGTTGCTCGCATCCAGCACCAGCGCGCCCGAGTCGCCGCTGTCGGTGAAGTGCGTCCCGCCAATCCCAATCTGATTCTCGAACGTCTTCGTGTAATACGGCTGCGTCTCGGCGCAATCCTTGTAGTAGTCCACCTTCACCGCCAGCGCCACCGCGTCGATGCTCGAGCAGGTCAGCCCCGTGGTGCGCCCACTCTTCGCCACATCCATGCCCAGATTCGCCGCCGTCAGCGTTTCCCCGCGCCCGGCCATCGGCGGAGCCGCGCCCAGCGTCTGATCCCGCCCTGGCGTGCCCAACCCCAAAATGCTGCCTATGGGATCCACGGAGCCCGGCGCAGCCAGCGCCAGCGCCGCATCCACATTTGTCTGCGTCGACGCCAGCGGCACAAAAGCCGTCAGCGTGCCCACCGGATGCAGCGTCGATCCCGCCCGGCTCAGCGGCGTGCATGCGCCGTCAATCAGCCCTGGCTGATCGATCGTGTCCCCCACCTGCGCCTGGTCCGATTCCGCCAGCACATGGTTGTTGCTCAGGATGTACTGATTCTTCTGCTCGTCTTCCACCAGCGCGCCCAGCGTCCCGCCGCAGCAGTCCGCCACAAACGAGTTGCCATCGTGATCCTCATACGTGTCGTAATCGCCATCGTTGCCCCCCGACGCGCCCAGCATCATCGGACCCGTCTGAATGGCCTGGTTCGCAATGGGATTGCTCACGATTCCGCGGCTGTTCAGCACCACGTGTAGCGGCGAGGTCACCGTGCTCCCGTTCACCGCGGCCACTACATACACGTCCTGCTGTGGAATCGCGCTCGGCGCGGTATACGTTACCGTGCAGGTGGTGTAGCGATCCGAATTCCGCTGGCAGGCCGAGCTGTTCAGCGAGCCCAGCGCTCCTGTCGACGAACTCCCCTCGCCTCCAGGCGTCGTCGCCAGCGACCACGTCACCCTCCCCGCATCCACTTCGGCGATCTGCGCGGTCACCTCGGCCGTCGCCCCCGGCGTCAGCGCCACATTCTGCGGCAACAGCGGCTGCACGAATCCAGGATGCACCGCGATCGTCAGCGACGCCGTGCTCCGCGGATCGCTTTCGAGCGCCGCTTCCACGCGCACCGTCATGCTGTCCGCGGAAAGCGATCCCGGCGCGGTGTACATTCCCGTTGCATCCACCTGGCCCTGGCCCAGCGTCGGCGCATTCGTCCCCGCAGCAATCCGCCATGTCACCGGCGCCGCATCACCCGACGGCAAAACGGCACGCAGCGCGATCTGCCCATTCGTGCCAACCGAAACCGCATTGGCGCTCAGCGAGAAACTGCCGCTGCCGGCCTGCGCCGGAAAGGTGATGCTGCCGCATCCGGCTACGCCCAGGGCAAGGCATGCCAGCAGCAGCCGACTTGTCAGAACACGACCCATTGGGGACAGCCAGTGTCTATCTTATTCCTCCGGCTGGCCCCGCCACCCTCCCACAAAAGTGAAAAGGGAGCGCCGAAACGCTCCCTCTTAGGACAGCAACAAGGAGAAAACGGATTTAAGCCGCGATATTGGGCTTTTGATCCCGGGGAACCAAACGTCCCACCGGAGTGTTGATCGGCACCACTTTCACTCCACCGGCCCGCGCCGCCTTCATCCGCCGGATTTCCCACGGCGTCAACGGCCGCATTTCCTGCGCGGAGTAGAAGATTTGCTTGCCGCAGTCGAGGCAAACCTCATAGGTCTGCTCGTCCAGGGTGAACGGGCGCGTCACTCTTGTGTGCGTGCATCCAAAGAGTATTTCTGAGAAGAAATTGAGAACCGCTTGCAGGCAGGCCATCAGGAAGTTCATAACAGGGGAGCTCCTTTCTTTATGGTCTTTCTGTTCGCAACAAGATCACTTGTTCAGATGCATCTTGAGGCAAAATGTCTCTTCTGCAACAAACATTTTCAGTGCGTCACGGAAGTAACCAATTTCCCAAAATGGGCCCCGGACTCCATGCGCCGCAACGCATTCGGTGCGCCGGTGAAGCTAAAAACCTCATCCACCACGGGTTTCAATTTTTGTTGGGCGACGGCTTGGTTCATCTTCTCAAAATGAGCTCTGGAACCCACATAAATACCGCAGAGACGAACCTGCTTATGCAACAGTAACGGAATCTCAACCCCCTCCAGGGCCGGCCGTTCCGCCCGGCTCAGCACGCCAATCTGCGCCACCGTTCCACCGATCCGCAGCGCCCGCAGCGACCGCGTCAGCGTTCCCGCTCCCCCCACTTCCACCACCAGATCCGCGCCGCGCCCGCCTGTCTGCTCCATAACCCACTTATCCCATTCAGGATGCTCGCGATAATTTACGCCCGCATCGAGCCCAAGCTTCTTCGCGCGCTCCAGTTTCGCGTCGCTGCTCGACGTCCCCAGCACCCGCGCTCCCATCATCTTCGCGAACTGCAGTGCAAAAATAGATACTCCTCCCGTTCCCTGGATTACCACCGTGTCGCCCGATGTTACTCTGCAGGCATTTACGAGCGCGTTCCAGGCGGTTACCCCGGCGCAGGGCAGCGTCGCCGCCTCTGCAAACGACAAATGCTCTGGAAAACGCGTCACTCCCTCCTCCCGCAGCACCACAAATTCCGCCAGCACCCCATCGATGTCGCCGCCCAGCGCGCCGCGAATCTTCGCCGCATCCGCCTCGCCGTCGATCCAGTTCTGCATAAAGATGGCGGCCACGCGATCGCCCACCTGCACCCGCCTCACCCCCTCACCCACGGCCACCACTTCCCCCGCGCCATCCGAACACGGAATCCGCGGCAGATGCATCTTCGGGTTATACCTTCCCTCGACCACCATCAGGTCACGATAGTTCAGGGACACCGCATGTACTTTGATCACCACCGCGCCGTGCTGCGGTCTTGGATCCGGCAGCGTCACCAGCTCCAGTTTGTCCATGCCAAACGAAGAAATGCGCCAGGCTTTCATGCGCTCCAGAGTAACCCCCGTTCCCTGTTCCCTGTTCCCTGCACCCTGTACCCTGTACCTATGGCCAGAGGATGGGAAAGCAAATCGGTCGAAGAGCAGGTCGAGCAGCAGCGCGCTTCCGAGCAGGCGCCCAAAGCCCAACCCGATGAAGCCGGCAGCGCCGTCGCAACCGCTCGCCAGCTGGAGCGCCAGGCGCTCGAACTGCAGCGCGAACGCATCCTCGACGAGCGCACCTCCAGCCCTATCCGCCGCCAGGCCCTGGCCGCCGCCCTCGCCGAAATCGAAGCGAAGCTGGCCGCGCTCTAGCGTTCACCGTTCAGCGATCAGCGATCAGGAAAAGCGAAAGGCGAGGCGACGGGGATCAGGAAAAGCAGGGGGGCGGAATGGCGAAATCGTATCGCGAACTTCTGGTTTGGCAGCGAGCCATCGAACTTTCTGTCGCTTTGTACAAGCTGACGCAAGATTTTCCTCGCGAAGAGATCTACGGTTTGACGAGCCAACTGCGTCGAGCCGGCGTGTCGGTGGCCAGCAACGTCGCGGAAGGTTATGGCAGGGCATCGAAGGCTGACTACAGGAATTTTCTTCGCATGGCGCGGGGGTCGGTTCTGGAAGTGCAGACCCAATTGGTAATAGCGCGCGAGCTGGGGTACGGAGATTCAGCGAGAATCACAAAGGCCGAAGGGCTCTCCGAAGAAGCAGGAAAGATGCTTTGGGCGATGATCCAGAAGCTCTGAGCCGAAACAGCAATCGCTTTTCCTGAACGCTGATCGCTGATCGCTGAACGCTATCTCCGGTTGAACATAATCGAATTCGCCTGATCAATCGTCGTTAGGATCATGTGCGCCACATTCACGTGTGCCGGCCTGGTCGTTGCCCACACAATCGCGTCGGCCATGTCGTCCGCCGTCAGCGGCGTGATGTTCTGATACACCTTCGCCGCCCGCTCCTGGTCGCCGCGAAACCGCACTTCGCTGAATTCCGTTTCCACCATCCCCGCGCCAATGTCGCTCACCCGAATCGGCGTGCCCAGCAAATCCTCGCGCAACCCGTCGTTGATCAGCTTTACCGCCGCCTTCGTCCCGCAATACACCGCTCCACCCGGGTACGCCAGCTCCTGCGCCGTCGAGCCCAGATTCACCACGTGCCCGCGCCCGCGCTTCACCATCCCCGGCGCCACCGCGCGCGTCACCCACAGCACGCCTTTCACGTTGGTGTCGATCATCTCTTCCCAGTCCTGCGCCTTGCCCTCCCACAGCTTGTCGAGACCCCTGCTCAGCCCCGCGTTGTTCACCAGCACATCGATCGCGCGCCACTCCGCGGGCAGATTCGCAATCGCCGCCTCCACGGCCTCGCGATCCTGCACGTCAAGCCGGAACGCGTGCACCGCAGCCGCGCCGGCCTCCAGCAGATCCACCTCCATCGCCTCCAGCCGCTCCAGTCTCCGCGCCGCCAGCAACAGCCGCGCGCCCTCCGCCGCAAACGCCTGGGCGCACGCCGCGCCAATCCCCGCGCTCGCCCCGGTAATAAAAACGATTCGATCCTTCAAGCTGATCTTTGCCATGCGACTAGGTTACAGGTTGCAGGTTACCGGTCACAGATTCGGATTCAGGTCGTGCGGAACCCGTCGCCTGCAACCCGTAACCTGTAACCTGTCACCTGCTCTTCTGCAGTTGCAGATACCCCGCCGCCCAGTCCGCGTCCTTCATCCCCGCCTCAAACGCGCGATGAAAACTCGCCATAAACACATCCGCCAGTGGCGTCTTCACCTTCCCCTCCTGCGCCGCCTCCCGAAACAGCCTCATATCCTTCTCGCCCACCGCCATCGTCGCCCCCGGCGTCTCCGGGGGCGTCAGCATGATCTTTCCGTACATCTCATAAAACGGCGACTGGAACAGCGCCTTATTGACGGTTTCCAGATACACCGCCGGCTCCACGCCCAGCGCCTCTGCATAAACAAACCCCTCCGCCAGCGACGCAATCATCGCCGTGATCAAAAAATTCCCGCCCAGCTTCATCGCGTGCGCGCTCCACGGCTGCTCCGACACCACCGAGATCCCGCGGCTGAATTTCTCCACCAACGGCCGCACGCGCGCCACCGGCTCCGCCCCTCCGCCCATCACCACCCACAGCTTCCCCGCCTCCGCGATATGCGGCCGCCCGAACACCGGCGCCGCCACAAAGTGCTGCCCGCGCCTCGCGTGCTCCTCTGTCAGCTTTTTCGAAATCGCCACGCTCAGCGTGCTCAGCGACACATGAATCCCACCCCGCCGCAAACTTTCCAGCACCTCGCCCCGGTAAAAAACCTCCTCGAGCGCCGCATCGTCCATCAGCATCGTGAAGACGACCTCCGCTCCCGCAACCGCCTCCGCAGCCGACGCCGCAACCCGCGCGCCCTCCGCCGCGAGCGCCTCCGCCCGCCCCGCCGTCCGATTCCAAACCGTCAGCTCTGCGCCACCCTTCACCAGATGCCGCGCAATCGCGCTGCCCATCTTCCCCAATCCCAAAAATGCAACCTTCATCCGCACCTCCAGGCTCCCCGCTCCCGCACTGCTGTTTTGGAACGCTGATCGCTGATCGCTGTTCGCTCCCCGCTCCCAGCTCCTGGCTCCCCGCTCCCGGCTATCGGCTGCAGGCTGCTTCCCCCACTGCCCCCATCGCGACCTCCAGCTCCTCATCGGTGTTATAGAAGTGCGGCGACATGCGTACCCCGGCCTTCGGCCGCCAGTCCACCAGGATGTCGCGTTGCAGCAACTCCCGGCACACCTCCTCGGCATGCGGCATATCGATAGAAACGGTCCCGCCCCGTTGTTCCGGATCGCGCGGCGAGTTGACCGTCCAGCCGTGCTCGTCGGCCAGCGCAATCAGCCGCGCCGTCTGCTTTTTCGATTTTTCGCGAATGCGCTCGACACCCACCTCCGCGATGATCTTCAGCCCCGGCCGCGCTGCTTCCAGCGCCGGAATATTGGAGGTACCGTTCATGAACCGGAACGGCGGATCGGTGTAACGGATGGGCCCAATCTCGAAAGCCATCGAATTCTGATGCGCGAACCAGCCGGTCAACTTCGGTTCCAGCCTTTTGCCCAGGTCCGGACGCACATACAAATAACCCACGCCCGGGCCGCCGCAAAGCCATTTCAAAACTCCGCCGCACGCAAAATCCACATCGAGGGCCTCGACGTCCACGGGCACGTTTCCCAAAGACTGGAACGTATCGAGCACCACGTGCGCGCCTACGCGATGCGCCTTCTCAATGATCGCCTTCGCATCCTGGATGTACGAGCTCCGGAAAATCACATGCGAAACCGGAACCAGCTGCGTTGTCTCGTCAATCGCGTCCAGCAATCGTTCCGTCGGTACTGTGATTCCATCCTCTGTCCTGACCATGTGGACGCGCGCACCGTAAGCCCGCTGCGCCTCCCAGAAGTACATCACCGAGGGAAAGTTCATGTCGCTGTAGACGACTTTGTTGCGTTTGCCTGAAAAATCGAAGCACGAAGCCACGACCGCCTGGCAGGTAGTCACGTTTTGATGCGTCGACACGGCGCCTGGGGGCGCATGCATGAGCGCGCCAATTTCATTGCCCACCTCCGCCGCCAGCATCCACCAGCGTTCTTCCCAGGCGCGCACTCCGCGCGTCGCCCAGGTATCGGCGTAGCCCTTCATCGCGTCATAGACCCCGCGCGGCATCGCCCCCAGCGAGTTGCTGATCAGATACGTCGTGCGTTCGAGAATCGGAAACTCCGCCCGCCAGCGAAGCAGTTCGTCGCTTGTTTCACGAGTCATGAAGCATTTCTACTCCGAACGCCAGCGCTTGCGCACGGCAAGGTACCCCAGGCTCAGGATCGCCAGAAACGGCACGCCGCTGACAATCGTGATTCTCGACTGCGGAACCCACCACGTGGAGGCAACCGCCAGCAGGATTCCTCCCAGGCCAATGGCGGAGAACACTGCGCCGCCCGACACGCGCATCGGCAAAGCAGCCACCTCGGCGGGCGAGAGCCGCCGCCTGAATGCAATATGCGCCGCCAGCCCCACGCACCACGCCAGCATCCCGCCTGACAGCGACGTCCCAATGAGCCACAGAAAGGCCGACCGCGGCGCCCAATGCTCCGCGATCAGCGCCAGAGGCACGCCGACTCCCGAAACCAGCAGGGCCAGCCGCGGCGAACCGGCAGCGTTCAGGCGTCCCAGCGCGGGGAAAGCGTGGCCGCTCCGCGCCAGAGAGAACATCATGCGGCTGGCGGCGTAGAGGTTGGCGTTGGCCCCGGAAAGCGCCGCCGTGAGCACCACAAAGTTCATGATCGTCGACGCCGCGGGAATTCCCGCTACCACAAACACCGTCACGAACGGGCTTTGCGTGACCCCGGCGCGATTCCACGCGAGGAATCCCACCAGCACCACCGTTGCGCCGACGTAGACAAACGTCAGCAGTGCGAACATGATTTTTGTCGCGCGTGGAATCTCCCTGGCCGCCCGCGCTTCTCCCGATGAAATCGACACCATCTCCAGCCCCAGAAAGCTGAACAACGCAAACGAGACCGCCAGCAGCGGTGACAGCGGGCCATTCGGAAAAAAGCCGCCGTTTTTCAGGTACTGCGGCGCTACCCGCCCGCCCAGCAGCAGTGCCGAGCCGGCCAGCACAAAAGCCACGATGGTTACCACCTTCACCATCGCGAACCAGAATTCAAAACTTCCGTAGTCGCCCACCGGCCGCAAATTGATCAGCAGCAGCAGCGTCGCGTAGATCGCAACCCAAACCACACCAGGAACCTCGGGGAACCAATATTGCGAGTAGGTCGACGCCGCCACCAGCTCCCCGCCCACCGCGGCGGCCAGCGCGAACCAATATCCGTAGCGCGCCACGAACCCCGCCCAGGGATTCAGATAGAGTTCCGCGTACAGCCCAAACGATCCGGCTCCGGGATGCGCGCTCGCCAGCTCTCCCAAAGCGCTGGTCACGGTCCACGCCAGGAATGCGCCGATCACGTACGTCAATATCAGAGCTGGGCCGGCCACCTGGATCGCCGCCCCCGAACCCAGCAGAAGCCCGGTTCCGATGGACCCGCCTACGCCCACCATCGCCATCTGACCGGCGCTCAGCTGGTGTTGAAGCCCCTGCTCCCGATCGGCTTGCTGCTTCACCGGCATTCGGCCCTTATACCAGACCGCCGCTCCTTGCCAAAGGGTCTTGCAAGTCGGCGCTTCTAGGCCCAGAGCATGGGTGGCTCAGCACCGGGCGTATGCGAACAATCCATCCCAGTCGTCGATGAGCGCGATGGCCTCGAGGCAAGATTTTAGATGACGGCGAATGCTTGTCTTGCTATTCACCGCTCTACTGGCCGGATTTCAACCACCGGCTCATCAGTCGGATAGCAGTAGTAGAACGTTTTGTTGAATGGACTGCGGAGTGACGTCAAAGAAAGATCTGGTTTGTGTTGGAGCTTTTGTGATGGGCGCGTGCGATCAGCGACCATCAGAAGAATTCATTCCAACTCCCAGCAGGAATGATGGCTCGCCGCTGACGGCCCTATACCAGACCGCCGGCCAGTCCACCCGATGTTTGCTTCTGGCCACAAGCTGCCGCAGCCTGCCGCCTGCCGGCTCGCTGTTCACTGTTCACTGATTCCCGGCTCCCCGCTCCCCGCGTTGATCGCTGATCGCCAGCTTTTCTGAACGCTGATCGCTGAACGCTGGCTCTTCTCAATGCTGGCTTACGTCAGAGCCTTTGGATCATAGCCCAAAGCATCTTGCCAGACTCCTCGGCCAGCGCTTCGGCGCGACCCATATGCTCCGGGTTTCCATAACCAAGCCTTCGCGCGATCACCAGCTGTGTCTGCACCTCAAGCGCGGAGCCCCGCGCTATGCGCAGAAAATTCCTGTAGTCCGCCTTCGAACCGCGCCCGTACCCCTCAGCGATATTGCTCGCCGTCGAGACCCTGCACGGCGCAGCTGGCTCGACAAACCATACAACTCGTCACCCGGAAAACCACGAGTCAGCTGGTACAGGGCCACAGAAAGCTCGATCGCGCGCTGCCACACCATGAGTTCGCGATACGACTTCGCCATTTCGCCTCCTCAATCCTGCTCTGGATTTTCTGATCGCTTGCTTTTTTGATCGCTGATCGCTGATCGCTGGCTTCTCTGATCGCTGATCGCTAGCTTCTCTGATCGCTGATCGCTGATCGCTGACCGCTCGTCCCGGCTCCCAGCTCCCAGCCTGCAGCCTGCCGCCTGCCGCCTGCCGGCTAGCCTTTGAACAACTCTTCCTGTTGTTCGTCCCGCGTCTTCTCGGGAACTTTCCGCTTCGCCGCCCCAATCACCGCCACCACTTCCAGCTCCTCCAGCGAGCTCCGCGGAATCCACAGCCTCTGCGTGTTCGACCGCAAATCCGGCGGCGTCAGAAACACGCCCTCGCTGCTCACCAGCGTCACGTCGTTCGCCGCCAGCCCCTCGATCATGTCCCCATCTTTGATCCGCGCGCGCACAAACAACCCATCGCCCCGCGGCCGCCCCGCAAACGTCTTCCGCACCAGCCGCTCCGGATTATTCAGCTCCCCGGAATTGAAATCCCGTACGTAGCAGATCCACTTCAGGTCTGCGGCGTCCAGCGCCACCACTTTGCCGTCCAGGTCCAGCATCTCCACCTGTCCCTCGTGCACGAATCCCTGCAGCGGCACATATCCAGCCACCCAGTCCCGGGAAAATTTGCGGAAGATCGCCTTTTTGCGGCTCGATGACATGCGCTTCAGAATTGTTACAGGAGGGGGAACCAGGATTGTTGCACATTCCGCTGCGAAGCATCGAAAATTGTGCACATTGCACCCCCGCAGGTGCACACTTTTGTGTTACATTGTTAGTTTGGATTGTCCATTGTCCGTCCCGTAACTTCTTGTTTCGCTTGTAGTTAGGGATGGATTTCCGGGGAGAAGAGGCAGGGTCCCGCCGCCTCATCACAACAATACATCAGCGCATGCCCGATTACATCTATCTTCTTGAAAATCGCCTCTCCCCCGCCCAGCAAAACGCCCTTCGTCAGGTTCGAGACGCCGCCCGCGACGCGGGCATGACCGTCTTCCTCACCGGCGGCGCGGTGCGCGACCTCATCAGCGGCTTTCCCGTCCGCGATCTTGATTTTTCGGTTCAGGGAAACGCCCTCAAGCTGAAGAAACCCCTCGAGAAAGCCGGGGGCAAGTTCTGGGGCGACCACGAACCCTCCCGCACCCTCTTCTTCTGGTTCCCCGGCAGTGTCCGTGTTGAAGTCTCCAGTGCCCGCCGCGAGGAGTATCCCAAGCCCGGCAAACCCGTCTACCACTGGGCCCCCATCCTCGAGGACCTGCGCCGCCGCGACTTCACCGCCAACGCCATGGCCATCTCCCTCAACGAGGGCTCCTGGGGCCTGCTTCTCGATCCCCTCAACGGTTTCGCCGACATCGAGGCGCGCCACCTCCGCCTCGCCTCCAACTACGGTTTCATCGAGGACCCCACTCGCATGCTGCGCGCCATCCGCCTCTCCGCCCGCACCGGCTGGGAGATGGATGAGCGCACCAAAGCCCGCTATCAGAACGCCAAAGACGAAGGCCTGTTGGAACAGGTTTCCGCCTTCGCCCGCGGCTACGAGCTCGAAGAGATCGCCCACGAGGAGGATCCCCTCAAAGCCCTGCGCGCCCTCGATGCCGAAGGCTGGATGAAAATCCTCTATCCCCCCTGGACCGCGGCCAAAGCCGACCTCAAAGGCCTCGACGAGCTGAATAAGATCCTCATCCGGCTGCTCATGCTCGGCGTCTCGCCCGATCCTTCCGCCGCGCACCTCGAGCTGCTCACTGCGAAAATGCAGCCCAAAGACGTAACTGGTCTCAAGCGCCTTTTTCCGCGCCGCGGCTTCGTCGAGCAGTGGAACCACCTTGAGCAGTCCGCCAAGGAGTTCTCCCGCGAACTCCTCAGCAAGTCCGCCGCCACGCCCTCCGCCGCGTGGAAGCTCCTCGTCAGCTATCAGGCCGAGCCGGTGCTCTGGCTCGCCTTCAGCTCGAAGAATGCCCAGGCCAAAGAGAAGTTCAACAACTTCTTCAATGTCTGGCCCGAAGCCCGCCAGAAAATCCCCACCGCCCTCATGGCGGAAATGCGCATCACCCCCGACCTGCCCAACTACGGCGAGATCGCCGAGAAGCTCTTCTTCCAGTTCATGGATGGCAAACTCCAGACCGAAGAGGAGCTGCGCGCCTTCCTCACCCCGTACTCGCCGCCCGCGCCGCCTCCGCCCGTCGTCATTCGCCGCCCCCGCGGCCGCCGCGCCGAAATCAAAATCGAAGAGGAAGAGGAGGTCGAGACCCCGGTCCGCAACGGCGAAGAGGAAGGCGAGGAGGAAGAGGAGCGCGTGGCCCTCCCTTCTGTCCTCGGCGACAACGTCCCGCTTCCCCCGAAAAAAGGCGCAGCACCTGCCCCTGTGAAAGCTCCGGCCAAAGCCGCGAAAGGCGCAAAAGCCGCCCCCGCTCCTCTACCCGCGCCTGCAAAAGCCGCGAAAGAACCCCCGAAGCCCGCGGTTTCGCAGAAAGCCGCCCTCAAAGCTCCCGAAAAGCCCGCCGCCAAACCCGCTGCCAGGCCCGCGCCCAAAGCCTTAGCCAAACCGGCTCCGAAAAAGCCCCAGGCAAAAGCTGCTGCAAAGAAGCCCGCGCCCAAACCTGTCGCAAAAGTCGCAGCCAAAAAGCCTGCTCCCAAAAAGAAGGCTTCCGCCCCTGCTCGCAAACCAGCCAAACCAGCGAAGGCCGTCGCGAAATCAGCCGCGAAAAAGCCCGCAAAACCCGCAAAGCACGGCAAGAAGGACAAGAAGAAAAAGAAGCGCTAGCTCCCCCGCGACTTCGGTGGAACTTCCCCCCTCCCCTTTGCGTCAACTACGGGTTCGAATCGTGCGCGGTCCATGCAACATAAGCCTCCAGATCGGAGCACCGGCAAGCTCCTCGCTCGCTGTGCCGGCGCACTGCTTCTTCCGCTCCTCGCGCTTCCTCCCGCTTCCGCGCAGCAGGTGGAGAAAAACGGCATCGCCATCTGGGAGCTGTCCTCTGCGAAGCTCAATGCCCTGCTCAACTCGGTCCCCGCCACCGACTCCGGCCGTTACGACGCTCTCCGCCAGTCCTTCATCGACTTCGGATGTACCGGTCCGTCTCTGCAGGAGCAAGCCATCGACCGCAAAGGCCGCGAGCGCAACCTCGTCTGCACACTCCCGGGCGACCGCACCCAGCGCATCCTCGTCGCCTCCTCTTTCAGCGTCCGCAGCCCGCATCTCTCCGGCGCGTGGCCTGAAGCCATCATGCTGCCCATCCTCTACCACGCGCTCAGCGCCCAGCCGCATCACAGCTCCTTTGTCTTCGCCGCCCTCAGCGGACCCGGCGGAGAACGCCACTTTTTCGATCTCCTCCGCAAGGGCCAGGCGCCGCAGCCCGTCCTGTTTGTCGCCCTTGACGCTCTCGGCCTCGGCGCGCCCCACTTTTACGTCACCGCTCCCTCGCATCCGCCGGCCGCAGCGCCCTTCACCGGTCCTGCGCTTCTCGATATGGCATGGCACATCGCTCAGCTCCAGGGGTTCACTTCCCAGGCTGTCTACCTGGCCGCCCTGCAACGCCCTAACCCAGCCATCTTTCCCAACGCTCTGCTGAACGAGATGAAGAACACGCCCCGCGTCCTCGTCTACTCCACGTTCGACATGGCCGGCGGCCCCACCGCCTTTGTCGAGGACCACGACTTCATCGCCTTCTATCTCTGCGACCTCGATACCAAGCTCACCCCGCCACCCGCCCATTAGCTCATCGCATAACCTGGATCTCCCCTCTGGCGAATCTCCTGACAAGCCACTGTTTTGAAGGGCACGATTCACAGCTCGCGGTAACATGCCTCGTCGAAACCAGTTTTTGTATCAGGGCATGAGTTTAGCCTGCCCTGAGCGAATGCCGAGCAAAGCGAGGCGAGTCGAATGGGTGCCGTAACCGTCGCAAAATGAATCGGGCTTTAGCCCCTGAGCGATGGTTGGCCTGGTTTAATCAGAGATCCCCCGGGTTCTCTTTTGACTTGAGTGCGCAGGTTCGCCCTTTCTCATGGAACTTCCCCCCTTCCCTCCGCGTCAACCAGGGTTCAGAATCAGGGTGCCCCCTGCAAGCCCTCCCTGGGCTGGAGTGGGCAAGTGGGCCATGGACCGCACAGTCCGCAAGACTCGTAGCCTCGTTTACAACGCCGCCCCCGCGCTTCTGCTGATTCCCTTCTTCGCCGCTCCTCACGCGTGGCCCCAAACCGCACCACCCGCCCCCACCGCAACACCCGCTCCTCAGCCCGCGCCCGCTCAGCCCTCAACGGGCATCGCATTCTGGGATCTCCCCGACCACGGCATGACCATCATGCTCGCCGACCCGCCGCGCAAAGAGCCCGACCGCTACGCCCGCCTCCGCCACTACTTCACCGTCCTCGGCTGCACCGGCGACCATCTCTCCGACCTCAATCTCCCCAAAGACCCTCGCCATCCCATCCTGCTCTGCACGCTGCCCGGCGCCAGCGCCGCCCGCATCGTCGTCACCGCCTGGCTTCCCCGCTTCGACCTCTACAACGGCGCCTACGATGGCTGGCCGGCGGCCGTCATGCTCCCCATGCTCTACCACGCCCTCAAGGCGCAGCCGCGCAGCGCCACCTTCGTCTTCGCCGCGCTCAGCGGCGATCACGGCGACACGGATTTCCAGATGCAGCTCGAATCCGGCGGCTCTGCCCCACCCCTTGCCATCGTTTCCATCACCGCCCTCGGCCTCGGCTCGCCCGCCTTCTTCAACCTGCCCCCCAGCGTCCTCGCTCCCGGCGTGCGCTCCAACGCCCAGACGCTGCAGGACGAGGCCTGGCGCATGCTCCGCCTCCAGCACATCGACACCACCCGCCAGGCAGTCGCCAGCCCGTTCTCACCCAGTGCCACCATCCACTTTGGTCTCGTTCGCAACGGCCCCAGCGACATCCCCCGCATCCTCTTCTACTCCAGTCCCGTTGTCCCGCCCGGCAAGGACCCCGCCGTCACCCTCCCCGCCTTCCATCAGGACTACGACTTCATCGCCTTCTATCTCTGCGACCTCGACACTAAGCTCACCCCGCCCCCGCCATAGCCAAAACAACTCCCCTCAAAGATGCCGCCAAAAAACACAACGGTCATCCTGAGCGAAGCGCCGCCACAGACCTTCCTGGCGAGAGACCCGCTCCCCGGCGCGCAGTCGAAGGACCCCCCGCAGGGGAATCGGTCGCGCAGCGGCCGACAAAGATCTCAATCGTGAAGACCGCCCTATACGAGAACAACACCGTTCGGATCACCGCAACGAGCTTTGTGTTACGGCACGGCTTCAGCCGTGCCGTAACCGCCGCGCCGAAGGTGCCTTCCTTGCTGCCGCAGGCCTTCGGGGCCCCCGGGAGCCGCTTTTGCTCGATGGGGTGGAGATCGCGCTCGGAAGCGCGAAGCGCTGGAGCCCACTCGCTCATTTGATCTGTTCCGGAATCCTGGCTTCGCCGAGCACCCTCTTGCATTCGATCTTGACGGAGCGGCGCTCGCACTCGAACGCGACGCTCCCAGCTCCCCGCTACAGGCTCCCGGCTACCCGCTACAGGCTCCCTCCACCGCCCGCACCACCCGCTCCACATCGGCCTCCGACGTCCGCCAGTTGCTCACGCTGATGCGCATCACCCGCCGTCCCTTCCACGTGCTGCCCGTAAAAAACGCTTCGCCCGTCGCATTGATCGCGGCAATCGTCGCATCGGTCCGCTGCGCATGGTCGGCCTCTGTGGCGCCTGGCCTCGGATCGGGAAACCGCACCAGCGCCTGGTTCAGCATCGGTTCGCACAGCAACTCCGCGCCCGGCAGCGCGCCAATGCGCTCGCCCAGCCGGTGCGCATGCGCGCAGCAGCGCTCCACCAGATCGCTCACGCCCGCGCGCCCCAGACTCCGCAGCGCTGCATAGGTCGCAAACCCGCGCGCCCGCCGCGAAAACTCCGGGTTCCACTCCATCGCATCGCGCGCCTCACCGTCGTACGTCAGATACGACGCCCGGTACGACATCGCCGCCCGATGCGCCTCTGGATGAGCGACGAATGCATACCCAGAGTCGTACGGAACGTTCAGCCATTTGTGTCCATCCGTCGCCCACGAGTCCGCTATCTCCACGCCGCGCACCATCGGCCGATACTTCTCGCTCGCCGCCGCCCACAACCCGAACGCCCCATCCACATGCACCCACGCGCCATGCCGCTTCGCCATCGGAACCAGGGTCTCAAACTCGTCGCACGCCCCTGTGTGAATGTCGCCCGCCTGCAACACCACAATGGTCGGAGCACCGGGTTTCCGCTCCAGCTCTTCCTCGAGCGCTCGCGGTTCCACGCGATCCATGGCGTCCGTGCGAACATCCACCACCTGCGCTCGCCCAATGCCCAGCAGCCGCAGCGCCCGCATCACCGACCCATGCTTCTCATCGCTCGCCACAACCCGGATTGTCGGAGCCCGGTCTTCCCCGGTCCCGCTCAGCCCCTTTTCCTCCACATCCCATCCCTGCTGCGCCAGCACCCAGTGCCGCGCCGCCGCCAGCGCGGTCGCATGCGCCATCTGGCAGCCCGTCACCAGCGCGAAACTCGCCGCCTGCGGCAGCCCCAGAATCTCCTTCAGCCACGCTCCCGCAACCTCTTCCACCACCGCTGCCGCCGGAGCCGTCGCATACAAGCCGGCGTTCTGGTCCCACGCCGACGTCAGCCAGTCCGCCGCCAGCGCCGCCGGAACCGACCCTCCGATCACCCATCCAAAAAACCGTCCCCCTGCCGATCCAGTCATGCCGCCCTCTACGTCCGTCACCAGCTCGGCAATCACCTGCTCCGCGCCCATTCCCTGCTCGCCCAGCGGCCGCGCCAGCCTGGCGCGCAGCGCCTCCAGATCGGCCGTCGCCGCCACCGAACTCGCATCGAGCTTCGCCAGGTAAGCCAGCGCCATCCGGTGCGCCTGCTCCAGGACTCCCTCGCAGGGCTCTGCGCCCGGCCCAGCTGTCTTCGCCAGAATCTCTTCAGAGGACTTGATGATCGTAGCCATGCTCTAAGCCTGCCATCCCGGCCGATTTCCATCAATCCGGATCTTGCGCTGTCGCGCGAATATGCATGCACTGAGCACCCCACATCATCCCGCGCACCTGCCGTTACCTCCGCGTTCCGGAGTCGAACTCGAACGTTTCAATTCCAACCCGACGCTTGTCATCCTGAGGCTGAGCACCGCGAGGCCGAGGGATCTGCGGTTGCTTTTCTGTCCCCGTCCACGGCCAGAGCCGGTTTGAAAGGGCACAGCTTCAGCTGTGCCATAACATCCGCAAAATCCATCCGGCTTTAGCCGCTGAGGGATGGGTTTGTTTCTTTCAGAGACTTTTTCAGGTCAGCCATGCCGAGGTTGCATGCACTGAGCACCCCACATCATCCTGCGCACCTGCCGTTACCTCCGCGTTCCGGAGTCGAGCTCGAACCTTTCAATTCCAACCCGACGCTTGTCATCCTGAGGCTGAGCACCGCGAGGCCGAGGGATCTGCGGTTGCTTTTGTGCTTCGGTCGACCCCGAAACCAGAGCACGACCCCAGCCACGCCGAGAAAATCACCAACACGAGAGGGCTCTGGCCCCAGAGGAACCACCAAAACATGAATTGTCATCCCGAGCGAAGCGCTTTGGGGCGGGATGGGGTAGGCGGGCGAGGGACCTGCTTTTCCCCTTTCCCCGGCCCGAAACTTCCGGAGAGCCGACGATGCGACTCCCCGCCCGGCCCCCGGCTCCCAGCTTCTTCCCTGACTTATCCACAGATCTGTCAACCCCCCGTGCAAAAATCCAAAGTAACTCCCCAACATTTCACACCACTTACACCCTTATACAGACCATGAAAGTTGGCCTTCTAATTCTCT
>JASHPM010000493.1 GCA_030038115.1 Acidobacteriaceae bacterium
TTCCCATCCTGCCCGCCAGTATCGCCCTATGTGACAGCGCACCGTAACCGCTGGGAACATGGGAAGGATGGCTCCTTTTCAGCAGGCCTGGGGACCCTGCAGTAACCGTTCTTGTGTCCTCATCGTGCCCGCGGCAGATATGCGTCAAATAAGCCTTGGGAACCGCGTCCTCAAGACAGACCCCCCGGAAAATGCAGTACGGCCTGACAGGGCAGACTTGAAGGGTAAAGAACCTGATGCCCGCTGCTCGCGTTCAGGGCAGCGGGTCTTCTGGGGCAGGAGCAGGTGAGGTAATTTTGGCCCCCCTGGCTTTACCAGCGATAGATGGTCAGGTTATCCAGATAGACGATGGACGACCCGCTGGCACCCAGTCCGCCCACCTGGAAGTTGGTTAACAGTGTGGGCGCCCATCTGAGCGCGAAGGCCGACGGCACGGTGGCATTGATGTTCTCCTGGAGGGTGTCGAGCCACACGCAGTGACAGGTGACGTTGCCTGAATCGTCACGCCCACGACGGTTTCAACATCCGAGCAGGAATCTGCATCTGTATATGTAACTGACAGCGGCGCCAACATCGCCGGGACTTATCGGAGAGCATCCACTTCATGCAACGAGAATGGATCGTGAAGCACTGCATTCGGCTGTTCCTGGTGGTGTTGACTGCATTTCCGGCTTTTTCAGCCGCATACGGCGATTCCTGCACGACCCAGGCGCAGATGACGGCTGCGCAGCGAGAGGACTATGCGCAGGCAGCGCGCCTGGTCGCGGCCGATATCCAGAACGGGGACCTCCAGCGGCTTCGCGACGATATCCTTCCCGCCGCAGCATCCGACTTCAGCGGGATCGAGCAAACAGCGGAGGCGCTGCGGCCACAGATCGAGCAGGCGGGCATTACCGTTGACAGTCTTTACGGCTTCGAGGCTTTAGCGGCCAACGGGAATAACCATGGGGCGCAATTCTTCTGCAGCCTGCCAGGCTCACCGATGACCGTGGTGCTGACCCTATCCAATCTGCCGCCGGGGGCCTATGTGCTGGCGATTCTTCATGCGACCGGCGTACCCAAGCCGCAGCAGATTTCGCTGCTTCTGGCGGAGACGCCGGGGAAACAGTGGAAGCTGGCGGGAATCTTCAGCAGGCCGCTGATGATGGCGGGGCAAAACGGGGTGTGGTACTGGAGCCACGCGCGAAACTATGCACAAAGAGGGATGGATTGGGCGGCGTGGTTCTATTACAGGATCGCGGATTTTCTCGTCCAGCCTGCGAGCTTTCTTTCCAGTCCGAATCTGGACCGGCTCAGGCAGGAGACGGAGCGAGTGCATCCACAGAACCTGCCCGGGGACCGGCCGATCACGCTCAGCGCAAACGGCTATCGATTCGATGTGACGCGAGTGGATACGACCGCCGAACTGGGTCCGCTGGATCTTGCGGTGCACTACTCGCCGGATGCGACAGAGGCGGTGGAGTTGCGAAATCCGGCGGCGGCTCGCCGGCAGGTGGTGAACCTGATGGCGGGGATTCTGGCGCTGCATCCTGAGCTGCGCGAGGCGTTCAACGGGATGTGGGTCTATGCCGACGAGGGGACGACGACAGCATTTGCGCTGGAACTGCCGATGAACGAGATTCCGGGCGGGGCACAGGCCTCTGAATCGAAATCGAATTCCGCGGGGCTGTAGGAGTGTGACCGGCCGATTCAGGCAGCAGCGCCCAGACTGCGAGGGAGGATCCGAGGCAGAACATATGCAGCGACCTGGTCCGATACTTCCTGGATAGGCGCGGAGGGTATGACCGTGAAACCACCAAGCGCGTCGCTGAGCCTGAGGTATGAATCGCGACTGAGACACAGGAAGGCAATGGGATATTCCGGCTTGCGAGCGCGGGCAGCGACGGGATCGGCGTCGAGCAGGAAGCTGATGTCCGGGCGTGGCGCCAGGCGCATGATTCCGTGAACGCAGGCTCGCGTGATGGGGTTACGCAGACTGAGATTGGCCAGTTCATCGTAGAGATAGCGATCGAAGATGACGACGCGAGCCGCAGAATGACGCGACCTTCTCTCAATCCTGCGGAGGGAGAGAGCGTCCAGGAGATAGATACCGAGCCGGATAGCAGTCATCAGAGGCGAGCGGACATTCTTATCACGCCGCTGTACGGGAGATTCCGGCGTACCGACGCCCCGATCGCCTTTGAAGAGCCAGAATCCAGCGCCTTCGCGCACGCTGCGTAGCCGGGCGACGTCATCCCAGAAAGCAATGATTTCGGTCTGGAAGCCGGCATCGCGCAGACGCGCGCAGAGACTGGCAATCTGAGTGCTTTTTCCGGCGCCGTCGATGCCGGAGAAGCTGACGAGCAGCGGCCGCGGAATGATGTAGTTCTGGCGCACGGATCGGCTCCAATCGGTTCAAGAAGTACCTAGTGCGGGTGGCTGGGGCTGCCAGCGGAAGCGGCGGCGACGGTTCCAATGGCGATGGCAGCGCCGACCAGCAGGCCGACACGGATGGCAATGGAGCGGATGCGTCTTTGCTTTGCGGGTGCGATGGCGGCTCCGGCGGGCCGCGAGGCGGGAACACCCTCGGGCTTGAGATACGGTGCGGCCGCAGTACCCACGGGCTGTTGCGTGGAGTTTTGCTGCGCGGCGGATGGAGGAGGCTGAGGAGCATCCGGCTGCGCGTTCTGGCCGGCGGATTGAGCCGGCGCCGGAGCGGCAGCGGCGGGAGCTGGCTGAGGAGCATCCGGCAGGGGCGTTGTTGCGGTTGCGGCGCCTGCGAAGGGCTCGGCCAACAGCACGACAAGACAACAGACAACTTGCCGAGCGATCTGCCGTTTTAGCCAGGAAAACGAGATTCTCATGACTTACCCCCGGGACTTATCCCTGTATGAAAAGTTCAACCTGACTACCAGAGAGAGTTATGCCGCGCTTTCCGACTCGCCCTCGGGACCTCCGGTTTCGCACTGCGCAGACATGAGGCCGCCGGGGCGATGGCGGAAACTCTGGACTGCCTCTGCAGCGCTGGAATACCTCTCAAAGAGGCAGTCGACTCCCAGAGTCCGAAGCACCTCCTCAGCCTCGGCGTGCAACGCTGCGAGCTTCACATCGCCGTTGCGCTTAAGAGCCTCTTCAAGGCAGGAGAGCAGCAGATGAACGGCGGCATCATCCATGCTATGAACGCCGGAGCAATCGAGCACGATACGGGGGCGCTCGACATCAAGGCACGGCTGCAGATCGCACAGGAAGTTCCGCTCCACGGTTCCGGTAACCGTGGCCGGAAACCCGTGCACCATTACGACAGGCATTCTGACCAACATTCCATTTGCTCCTTCATTGAAGCGATTTGAGCATCGAAACCTTGCCTCACGTTGACTCCCGACCTATCCGGAATTCTCAAAGAGACGCGCCAGCTCAGCTTCCGGATGGTGCATGACATGGCGCAGGGTGTTCCGTCCATACAGCATGAGGGTGAGCAGGTTCGTCCTGTACCAGCAACATCGCACCATCCGCGGAGAGAAGCCGCAGAGGAAGCGAAGGCGATGGGCCTTGCCCTCCAGCACGGCCGCGACCAGGCGGTGATTTCCATCAAGGACGGTCAGCGGCTCCGATTGATTGATACCGATGAGGACGATCGAGCCGGGTATGGGCTCGTCTCGAGCCAGGCGCCGCCGGAGTACGTCAATCTTCGCCTGAAACAGATGATCAATGGCCGACGGGCGGCTCAGCATGCGCTGGACGACACCGGTGACGGCGAAATCGCCGCGCGCGATTTTTCGCCAGTGCGCTCGCGGGAACACCCGAATCTGGCCGAGGCCCGCGGTTCCGACCTCGAACTCATACCACTCGGTGTCGGAGGGGAGTTCCTTCCACAGAGCGAAGTGACGCATGAAAAGGAGAGCGCGACGCCTGTCGTTCTCACCGGGATCATCGAAATCGGGGGAGAAGACGAGGGCGCGCCGCGCTGCCTGGTACGCATGATAAGCGGGATTCTCGAAGTCGCTCTGGAGAAACCCCGCGATGACTTCATCCTCCGAAATGCGCCGAATGAGCCGGATGGAGTGCAGGACGGCGGGGGTGCGGACAGCGGCGTTGCGCGAGGCGGTAGCAAGGAACGGCACCCCAACCAGCACGAGCAGAACGATCATGAGCAGAAACTGCACCACGATCACCTGCTGCAGGGAGGAATGGAAACGGCAAATGCCCGCGACCACCACGGCGGTGAAGGCAAATTGCAGCCAGCTGGCATGGGCGATCCGGTACGACATTTCGTAAGCGATGATGACGGCACTGAGGGAGTAGATGACAGTAGCGACGGCCTTGAGCGCCAGGAGATACGAGAGTCCGTGGGGCCCGGCGATGCGGAAGCCGGAACCGAAGAGGGTGGACCACAGCGACTCAGGCGCGAGGCGGAGGCCGATGGCCAGTATGGAGCCGATCAGCAGCACGAGCGCAAGAGAGGTAGCGATGAGCGAGAGGCCTCGGCGTTCCTCGTCACGTGTGCCGGCGACCACCGGGAACATGCCGTTCATCACAGCAGAGGAAAAGGAGAACACGACGCGGCCGACCATAGCCACGGCAGCGTAGAGGCCCGCGGCGGTGGGCGCGAAGTAGTGCTTGACGAGGACGATGTCGCAGTTGTTGATAAGCATCTGCCCGGAGAAGAAGACCAGGGCCTGGAGGGATTCCCGCCACGCAAGCCGGAAGCGAAGCGGGCCGGGAGGCGGCGGCGCGAGCCTGGGTGCAATGGCGGCCCATGCTACGGCCATCGCCGCGGCGTTGGCAGCGATGACGCCGGTGACACCAAAGCCGGCAGCGGCCATGAGCACCGATCCTCCAAGGCGAACCGCTCCCTCAAGAACGAGATTGGAAGCGAGGCGGCGGAAGCCGCAGGCGCCCTGGGTATAGCCGCGGCGGGTTCCGAGGGGGATGTAAAACGCCGCGCCCGCCGCGAGAAGAACGATGAGCAGGGGGCTGGGAAGATTCAGCCAGGCCGAAATACCGCGCCGGAAAAGCAGCAACGCGAGTGCGACGAGGATGCCGCTGGTCCATGCGGCGCGGTGGAGATCGCGATAGGCAGCGCCTTTGCCGTCGGCGGAATTCTGCTGGGCAACGACTTTCGCGGAGACGATCTGAAAAGAGAGCGTTACCGCCGAGATGATGGTGAGCAGGGTGTAGACGACGGTAGCGTGACCAAAGCCCGTGGGGCCGAGGAAGCGCGCGACTGCGACGTTGTAGGCAAGATTGACCGCGGTGGCGAGAATAGAGCCTGACAGGAGGACGACGCTGCCGGAAACGATGCGCGCCTGAAGGGTTCTCGAATTGCCGGACGGGCTGCTCAACACGTTCGTGAGTCTCCAGCTGCGAGGGGATGGGTCCGGAGGTTTTTCCGCTGCAACAGAGAAACCCGGGCCGCCGGAAGTGGCTCAGAGACGCGGAAGACGTGCGGTTCTGTACCGCGACTACATCATCCGATGCGGAATTGCGCAGGGTGGCTGCTCGCGTCCGGTGAAATGCCGCCGTCGCGACAACCTCTGGTATTCCTGCGCGACTCTAACGAGTATCTTTATGGCCGGTCGCATAGCCGCTGCATCGCTATTTCTTCTCCTGCTGCTCCACGGATGCCCCGGCACACCTCGCCCAGTGCAACTGAAATACAGAGCCGCGGGAAATTCGCCGGAAATACTGGCGGTGTACGAACCATGGTTTGGGCACCCAGGGCACATTTCCGTGGGCTATTCTTCGCACGATCCCGCCGAGTTGCGCCGGCAGATGGAGGATGCGAAGCGCATGGGAATCTCGGGATTCGTGGTGGACTGGTACGGGAACCGCGACCCGTTCAACGGCGAGACTTACACGCTGATGCAACCTATCGCCGCCGATGAGAAATTCACAATCGCCATGATGTACGACGAAACCAACGTAGAGGACGGGGCAACGGATGAAGCGATCGCGGAATTCACGATGTTCCACGATAGGTACCTGACAGCGGCCGCGTCCGGGCAGGAGGCTTACCTTACGTATCTGGGCCGCCCAGTCATCTTTGTCTTCCCCAAAGGCGGATATACGGACTGGAATAAGGTGCGCGACGCGACCCGACGCTGGAATCCGGCGCCATTGCTGATCGACGAGAACCTGCCCGGCAAGTATGCCGATGCTTTCGACGGCTATTACGCGTGGATTAGTCCCGGATCAAAAGGCTGGGCAGCGGATGGCAGTAACTGGGGCGAGGATTATCTGAGCAACTTTTACGGCACCATGGCGACAAAGTATCCTGACAAGATTATCGTCGGGGGTGCGTGGGCGCAGTTCAACGACAGTAAAGCATCGTGGGGTCTGAACCGGCATATTGCGGCACGTTGCGGCCAGACCTTCCGAGATACGTTCAACTTCTGGCGACAATACTTTCCAAGTGGACAGGTCATTCCTTTCATGCTGGTTGAGACATGGAACGACTACGAGGAGGGATCGGACATGGAGCCGGGGCTGCCCGGCTGCGGGGGACAGCCTGCGCCCACCTCGCTGGAGGGCGAAGAGGAAACAGCTACGGGGCCGCGGTGAGGATCGCGCGGGATCAGGCGATGCGCAATCTGTAGCCAGCGGCGGGTTCGGAGGCGTCCGCTGCGCCGGTCTGTGCGGCGACTATTTCTTCGGAGTAGTAAACCTTATTGATGATGGAAAGCGGCCGGGCGCGCACTTCGTCGTAGACGCGCCCGAGATACTCGCTCATCACGCCGAGGCAGAAGAGCAAAATGCCTCCAACCAGGAGAATGACGGCGGAGAGAGCGAGGCCAAGGGTGTCAACAGGGTTTGTGGCAAAGAGGGAGCAGGCAACCAGGATGACAACCATACACTCAAGGAAGCAGGAAAGGGCAAAACAAAGGCGCAATGGCTTATAGCTGAAGCTGGTGATCGCATCCATCGCATACTTAATGCGACTAACAAAGGATAGCTTGCCGTCTCCTGCAAGGCGATCCTGGCGATCGTAATACACGACGTCATTCCGATAACCAATCCAGGCGCGCAACCCGGGCAGATAGCGGTTGCCTTCGCGCAAGGCATTGACGGAGTCCACGGCCTGACGATCCATTAGTCCGAAGATGCCGGCATCGAGCGGGATGGGGTAATCGGAGAGCGCGGCAAGAACACGATAGAAGACAGGAAAGAGCTTTGCGAGCAGCCGACGGCGCTCCTGACGGCTTCGCCTGACCGCGACGACCACCTGGGCGCCTGCGCGCCAGGCATTGATGAGCTGGGGCAGAACTTCGGGGGGATCCTGAAAATCGCCGTCCATGACGATGACTGCGTCGCCGCGGGAAGAGCGAAGCCCCGCGGAGATGGCGCCCATGTGGCCCCAGTTTCGCGTCAAGTCGACGACGACGACATGCGGATCAGCGGTCTGGAGATCGAGGAGTAGTTCCAGGGAAGAATCTGTCGAGCCATCATTGACGTAGATGACCTCCCACTCTTCGCCGATGGTCTTCAATTCGCCGGCAACGGCTTCATTGAACCGGTAAATGAGTTCTTCTTCGTTATAGATGGGCACGACTACGGAAATCATTTTTGTAACTCCTGGGCCGTATGGAGGGGGAATTCCGGCATTGCTGCCGAGTGTCGTGCGCTCCCCTTCTTTTGATGCGTGCACGTGCAGGCAGGTCTACTGTTCAGATGCCGATTGGAAGATGCGTACCTTCCAGCGCGCGGCGGCAGGTGTGAGGACCACGAGATAGCGGGTCCGCACGCGCTGGGTTGCGAGAACTTTGTCGCCGGCGAGCACCTGGTCATCGAATTCGGCGTGGTCGACCATCTGGATGGATAATCCGTCGGGCGAGTAGAAAACGATTTGCAGGCGGTGAATGGGATTCAGGAAGCGAGTGTGGATTCCGAGACCCACCTGCCCGGCAATGGTGTTGGCGAGCCTATCCTGGGCGATTCCGACAAAGTCCTGATTGAGAAGCTGCGGCTGGTTCCAATCGAGAGCCGCCTGAAGTTCCTGCCAGGACTGCAGATAGTCGCGAACGACAGCCGACTGCGTGAGTTGCTCGAGGGGCCGAGACCCCTGGAGGTCCGCAGGCTCAACCTGTACCGGCGACTGACCGAGGCAAGCTGCCAGTGGCGCGAACAGGAGGCAGAACAGAATTGGAATGCGCCAGGTCACCGGCTTCCCCCCCACCGAATCTGATTACCCGCGACCACTCCGCTCGCGGCCGAGATGGTGGCGCCGATGAAGGCGGGCATATCGACGCGCGCAACGTCGTGGCGGAGGGGAACGTCAACGGTGGACTGCATGCCGTTGTAGTTCTCAGTAAAGGTGACGATGGTGCCGTCAGGAATGGGATTGCCACTGCAGTCGCGCAGCGGAGCCGTCTCGATCCTCACCTGCTGGCCATCGGGCTGCGCGGTGATGGTGAGGTTGCAGGGGTCTCCGGGAACTTCCTGGATGACACGGGTAGCGGCTGCGGAATCCGCGCGGGCGACGAAGGTAGCGGCACCCTCTTTGGACGCGGAATTCATGCGGGTCCATGCCACGCCGTTGCGGGTGGTGACAGTCTGCGTCTGCGGCGAGCCGGAGGCCTGCTCGAGCTGAAAGGTGACGGGCAGGGGTGCGACGATCAGGTTGCGCCAGGCGTCGAAAACATATGCCGTGCCGCTGACGCCGCCCTGGAGTTCGACGGGAAGACGCGAGGGCTCGGCAAGAAAGCTGAGCGAAGCGGGCGGGCCGGCGGGCACTACGTCAAACTGGCCCGCATCGAGCGAAGAGCCCTGAGCCACGAGGATGGCGAGGTAGTGGCCGGCGTTAAACAGCACTCCGGCGGGAAAGGAGACGGGTTCTCCGAGCTGCACATCACGCCGCAGAGCCTGAGCGGGCCCAACGATGTAGAGCACCGCTTGTCCGCTGCCGGCGGTTGGAATCGAGAAGGCGCTGCCCGCTGCGATGCTCTGAGGCAAACCAAGGCTTCCGCTTTGCGCAGTCAACGCGGGTGCCGCGGTCATTAGAAAAGCAGCCAGCAGCAATGGGAGCGCGGATTTCACTCAGAATCCTCGCTGAAGGTTGCCACTTCCGTGCGTTCACTGCTGACCTGGCCGGCGAGGTCCTGAGGCACGGAGATACGGAAATCCATGGGGGTCTGTGGCAGCAGAGCGCGGGACATATACTGGCCGGCGATCCAGACCAGTTGTCCATTCCTGTCGTAGAAGGTGGAGAGGACATGCGCGAAGCCGATGACCTCACCGCTTTGGGAGGAGAGCTGGCCGGTCAGCGAGGCGTCCGGCGCGGGATTGTATTTCTGGTTCTGAATCTCGATCACCGGATCCGCGGATGCGCTCACCAGCTCGGCTGAGGGATCCATGCGGATTTTGTCCACCTGGGAAAGATCGACATTGGGAAAGCGAATGAGGAAGGGCGTGACCTGTTTGGGCAAAAGCCTGTGCAGGATCATGTCGAAGCTGCCCTCGCTGGCGATAGCGGCGCCGTTTTTCGCAACGAGGGTAGCACGCACGGAGACCCAGGCGGGAACCACATCGTCGTTGAGGAGCTCACCGAGGACGAACACGCCCTCGGCGCGATTGATGGGGCGCATGTCAACAATGCGGACATGAGGAGCGGCGACATTCTGCGCTCCCCAGTCGTCTCCGGGGCCACGGTTGATGACGTCCCAGCGCATGTAGTCGACAGGGATGACCTGGGGCGGGACGTGGCGCTCCTTGACGAGGGGCCATTCCACCAGCCAGCGATCGCCCTGGCGGACAAGGTGGAGTTGACGCGACTCTTCAAAAGGCCCGACGACAGAGGCCCAGTACAGTTTCATCAGGACGTCGGCACCGTCGGCGGACTCGTGAAGGGGAAACACCTCGAAGTTGTCGAGCATTGCGTAGGTGCGCAAGCTGAGGAAATAACCGGTGAGGTCGTGAACGAACTCAGGCTCAGTGAACTGGGCTTTATTGGCGAGGCTGGACCAGGCTTTCTGCCACTGCTGCAGACGAATCTGATCGCCCAGGTTTTCGACTGCCGCTTCGGGGGTAGAGGGCGTGCGCAGCAGGGTTTCGCCGCCAGCGTAGGCAAGAGCGGAAGGAATGGGCCGCAGAGTACCGTCCACAATGAGCGCGACGGTGGCGGCGGCGATGAAGAGAGCCAGAAGGGCGCCTTTCATGCGACCAGACCTCCGGATACGAAAGACTCCTCGGGAACCGAGGGTGTGTCGACGGAAGCCGCGCGGCGGCGCTTCTCTGGGATCAGTACCACCAGGATGGCGAGGATCCCGCTGCCGAAGGGAAGGGTGCCCCAGAGAATGCCCTGCCAGCGGGGAGGACGCTGCGGCGCGTTGACAGGCGCGGCAGGGGGGACACTGTCCTTGCTCCACACGGTAATGGTGCGGTCATTGAGATGGTCGACGGGCCGCCAGCCGGCGAAGTCGAGAAGCGGATCATAGTAGGGGTCGCGGACGAAGACCCAGCGGAGACCATAGCGATTGGCGTGCATGAGCATGGCGCGGAGAGACTGGAGACCATCGATGCCGAAATATTTGGAACTGGTGAGCGCGGCGCCGCCGTAGCGGTTCAGTTCCGGAAGGCGCCGGCCGGAATTCCATTCGCCGTCGACGCTGCCGGCATCGGTCATCACAGCCAGGCGCGAAATCTTGTTGCCGAAGCCCAAAGTCAAATATCTGAAATCGTCGTGGCCGTCACGGTTGAGCCATGCGGCGACGGAGTCCACTTTGAAGTCGCTGGCATCGGCGGGGTGGAACGTGGACCACGCGACTGCGGCGGCACAGGTAAGGGCGGCGGCCACAGTGAGAGGGATGGCGGCCCTGATGCGGAAGCGCGTGACCAGCTCAGAGGCGAGAAGGCCGACAAAAGGCAAAGCCAGCAGCGATGCCCAATAGCTGAAGCGTTCCATGGTGAGCACTTCGAAGGCGCGCCCGAGAAGCCAGTGACCTGCCGGAGTTGTGCCGCCGAGGCCGATCAGGAAGGCGACCCAGAAGCCGAGCAGCAAAGGGCGCAGCCGAACAACGCTGGAACCACGGATCAGGATGAAGGGCAGGACGAGGATGAGAGCTCCGTAGGGAATGATGAAGTAATTCATGCCCCACTGCGGGCTGAGGATGTAATTAGCGCGGCTGGGATGCGGGATGGGTGTCTGGGTTACGGGATAGCGAAGCAGCGCGATCCAGAAGGGAAGCAGGACGGCCGCAATAGCGGCGCCGGCGGTGATCGCGATGGCGACGGTTCGCGCCACGAAGGCCGGAACAGATGTCGCTTCGCCATCCTCGCGGTCGAGGAGCACGAGGACAGCGACGGGCACGGCAAAGAGAAGCGATCCGAAGAGCAATGTCGCGTGATGGGCGGCGGCAGCCGCCGCGAACAGGACGGTCGCCTTGATGAAGGATCGCCATCCGCCGCGGCGGAGCCACTCGAAGAGATAGGGAAGCGCGTTCAGATAGATCGGAGCGGAGCAAGTGGTTGCCAACTGACCCGCGGAGTAGACGAGAAAACTTTCCGCACCGAGGAAGACGCTGGCGAGAGCGGCGAACGACGCGGCGCGCGGGCTCAGCCAAAGTCTGGAAAAACGATAGACGCCGACGACGAGCAACAGGATCCCGGCGAACTGCACCGCCATGTACGCCATATTGAGGCCGAGAACTCTGGAGAGGACTGCGATCCATTGCTGAGGAAGCGGCGGATAGGTGGTCTGCGAAAAGCCCGCGTACCATTTGGCATTCCAGGGATCGAACCAGTGGTGAAGGTAATGGGAAGCGAAGAAGATATGGAAATTTGTGTCGTAGGACTTCAGCGGCAGCTGCATGAGCAGCAGGGGGAGATGAACCACAACCGCCGCCATGAGAATCACACTCATCGGGATGGGGCGTTGTGAAGCTGGAACGGTTTCGGTTCTCGGCAAGGTCCCCTCGCGTAGAGGCTTGGATTCGGAAGACGTAACGGCCGGTTGCCTCTTTGCCGCGGCGCTATGGGACCGTGACGGTTATGCGAGGAAGAAGCGAGCCATACAGCCAACGCAGAAGGCGTTGAAGTGAATCAAAGGGCCTGTAACTTGCATTGGTCGTTGGTGACAGGTTGATCGCCAGAAATGATTGTCTGAAACTTGCCTGTGCGATTGCGTTCATCGTGTTCGCTCGTCCACTACGCCCACAAACGTACCAAGTGGGCTCGGATGCTCAAGTGAAGCCTGAGACTCAAAAAGGCGAGACCCCAGCTACCGGGCAGCAGCTGGGATGGGGATCGAACATCGAGAACGCCCGACTAGCGCACGCCGCGCAGCTTGCGCTCATGCGTGGAGATTACGCCGTGGCCCTTGATTATGCGCAGCGTGCGGCACAATCCACGCCGAACAATCCTCAGCTGTGGTTCCTGCTGGGCTACGTGGCGCGTCTGGATGGGAGATATGACGAATCCATCGGCGCCTTCAAGCACGGGCTTCGCCTGGATCCTTCTTCGCTGAGCGGCATGTCCGGTCTTGCGCAGACCTATAGCGTGATGGGGCGGACCGCGGAAGCGGAGCAATTGCTGAAGCAGGTTCTCGCTTCTGACCCACGACAGGTGGACGATCTGATGGTTCTGGGAAATCTCTGCGTCGAATCCGGAGATTACACCGCCGCGCTCGAATGGCTGGAGAGAGCGGAACAGGCGCAGCCAAACGCGCGCGCCGAGGTGCTGATGGCAATTTCGTATGAGCACCTGAAGCAGATGGATCAGGCGAGCCACTATCTCGATCTGGCCAGGAAACGCGCCCCGAACAATCCCGATGTGGAGCGATCGCTGGCGGGATACTATCGTGCCACCGGCGACTATGGCAAAGCTATTAACGAGCTGAATGCGATTCGGACTCGATCCCCGGAGGTGGTGGCGGAACTGGCCGACACCTACCAGCTGGACGGGAAAGCGAAAGACTCCGCGCAGCTTTACGAGCAGGCAGCCAACGCCATGCCGAAGGATCTCCAATTGCAACTCTCGGCGGCGCAGGCGGAGGTGAGCGCGGGTTCGATGGAGAGCGCGAATAGCTTTTTGGCGCGAGCAACGCAGATCGATCCAAACTACTACCGCCTGCAGGCGATTCGCGGAGAGATTGCGCAGCAGCAGGATCGCTTCAGCGAAGCGGCAAGCGACTACGCCAGAGCGGTGGAGCAACTGCCGGCGTCCCCGTCCGAAGGGCCTCTGTACGGGATCCAGCTGCACATGGATCTTGAAGAACTGTACGACGACCTCAACGAGCCGGACCGAGCCCGCGAGCAATTTCAGATTGCGCAGGCGGCGATCGGGAAACTCGACGAGCGCGGAACAGCCCGGCCGGCATTCCTGCGTCTGCGAGCCCTCATCCGAATGAAAGCGGGCCAGCCAGCCAGCGCGCTGGAGGATGCGAGGGCGGCCCTGGCGCTCAACCCCCACGATCCGAATAATCTGCAGTTGGACGGCGACGTGCTGATGAAGCTGGATCGCGCCGAGGACGCGATCACGGTGTACAAAAAGGTTCTAGCCATCGATCCGCGGAACCGATTTGCGCTGACTTCTCTCGGATATGCGTCGCGTGCAGCGGGAAAAGAGGACGACGCCGAGAGGTATTTCGATCTGCTGGCAAAGGATTACCCCAGTTCGTATATTTCCTACCTAGCTCTGGGGGACCTGTACACAGCCCGCAGAGAGTACCGCAAGGCGCAGGAGTCCTACAGCCGGGGCTACGCGCTGAATCCACAGATAGGGTTGATCGTGGCCGGAGGGATCAACGCAGGTATCGAAGCACACAATCTTACGTTGGCGGGTATGTGGCAGCACCGCGTGACGGCGAACATGGAGGCAGTGCCGGAGGTGTTGCGGGAAGAGGAAAGGTATTTCAGTTTCAAAGGAGACTACGGAAGGTCGGCCGGTTTCGGGCAGGAAGCGATCAGGAGTATGCCCGACGATCGGGATGTTGTCGTCTACCTTGGCTACGATTTTCTATATCTCAACAAGTATGAGCAGCTGCTGGCACTAACAAAACAGTATGATACGATCCTGCCGCACGAACCGGATATTCCATTGCTGGCGGGGTATGTGGAGAAGCACGACGGACATCTCGAAGAGGCCCTGCAGGATTTCACGAAAGCGCTGGATCGCGATTCCAGTGTGGAGACAGCGTACGTGAACCGGGGTTACGTGCTCAACAGCCTGCACAGGCCTGGTGACGCGGCGGCCAGCTTCGAGCAGGCGCTGCAGCGCGAACCCAGGGACGGCCAGGCTCATTTGGGGCTGGCCTACGCCGAGCTGGACCTGGATCACCCCGAGGCAGCGATTCGGCAAGCCGGACTTGCGGAAGAGGCGTCAGGAGACTCGCAGCTGATCCATGCGATTAAGGCAACCGCCTATGGAAGAGAGGATATGCTGACCAGGGCGGCGGAGGAGTATCGCGCCGCGTTGCGATTTACTCCGAATGACCCGGTGCTTCATCTTGGTCTCGGCAATACGCTGTTCGGGGAACGCCGCTATCGCGAGGCCATTGACGAGCTGCTGATCGCGGAGCGGATGGCCCCTGCAGATCCGCAGGTGGATGTCCTGCTTGCCCGCACTTACGCGAACCTGCAGGATCGTCAGAACACTTACCACTATGTGCAGCTCGCAGAGCAGCGCGCAGCGGCGGCGTCTCGAACCGGAAATGCGGCGGAGGTTCTAAGTGAAACTTACATGGCAACGGGACAAGCTCTGAGCGCGCTTGGAGACCAGCAGGCGGCCATGGAGCGATTCAGCGACGCGCTGGCCGAGTCGCACAGCAATCGTGCCGGGATTCGTCTTGCGATTGCGCAGCTGATGACTCAACAGGGCAATGCCGAAGGCGCGGAACGCCAGATTGCGCTGGCGCAGATGGAAGCCGAAGCGGGAGACGCCAAGCCGGTCACAGGCAACCAGTATGTTGACGCTGCCGATGTCCTGCGGCAATTACACGAATATCAGCTATCGCAGAATTATCTGCAACGGGCGCAAGCGGCAGGAGCCCCGGACATCCCGGTACGGGTGGGATTTGCCAGCAATTACCTGGCGCTGGGCGACACGGCCAGGGCCGCAGCCGAACTAACCGGCGCCGCCCAGGACCCTGACAGCCAGTCGAATTACCAGTTTTTGCTGGCAGAGGCGAATGTCTACCAACAGGAACATCGCGGGCCGCAGGCGCTCTCCGCCTTCGCACAAGCAGCCAGCGCTGCCGGAGACGATCCGACCGCGATGCAGGGCCTGCTGCAGGCGGGAGGAGATGAAGGTTACCGGATCAACGGCAGGGTCAGCACGCTGTCGGATTTTACGGTTCAGCCAATTTACGAGGACAGCACAGTCTATGTCTTAGATGCGAAGACATTCGGCAATCCGCCCGCGGTGGTGGGCAACAGCGTAAACGTCACGGAACTCCCGCGGCCACGCTCCTCGATTGAAACGCAATGGACGGCGGCTTACCACCTGCACCTGGGGAATCTGGCTACTCCCGCGGGCTTCTTCCAGATACGGAACGCTCGCGGCACGATCTCCGACCCCGCGACACTTACCATCGTGAACCGAAGCACCACCGATTTCGTCATGAATTTCGGCGTGAATCCGACTCTGCGTTTCGGCAGCAACGATCTGACCTTTAACAGCGGCATTCAGGGCACGATTCGGCGCGACTCAATCTCGCCGGTGCAAATGGATCAGAACCTATTTCGCGTCTTCACCTACCTGCAAACAACATCTTTCATGAATGCTGTTTCGGCCAGTGGCTACGTTGTCCGCGAGGCCGGTCCCTTTACCAGAAGCCCGATCGACGAGACGTCGCTTGCCGGAGCTATCGATTTTCGCGTGGGTGCTCCGTGGGGAAAGACGGCCTTGATAACCGGCTGGGGCATGAACGATCAGGATTTCGCGCAGCACTTTACGCCGTCAGTATCGGGAACAACGGAGAACTACTATACGTCGTCTTACATCGGCTTGTCGCACCGCTTTGCCGGGCGCTTGAACACGGAAGGGCTTGTAGAGGATCTGCGTACCTGGCGCGTGGTACCCTCGTTCACTTCGTCTTCGGGGAACGTCGTCTATTCCGGAACCGCGCAGGCACTGCGGCCCGCCGCACAAATCGACTTCACTCCGGCACGGAATTGGGAGATTCAGGCAAACGGGGCTTTTGAGAGCACACGGAGCTTCCATCTCTACGACATGAACCAGGACGGGATTTCCCTTGCTTTTACCCTGCCGTTCAGCCGAACTTTCAATGATGAGACCGGAGAAGTGCGCCTGCGATACCCGATTCGTTTTTCCGGAGGCATACAGGCGGAGACCTTTTCGAACTTTCCCGATCTTCCCAGCGTGCCCGGGGTGCCCTATCTGACTCAGACCCAGGACATGCGCGTCCGTCCCTATGTAAGCATCAATATCTTTTGAGGTGTTCATCTGTGAAGATTTGCTTAGTTGCGACCTTTCCCCCGAGCGGGCGGCAACTGAACGAGTATGCATTTCATCTCGCGAGAGAACTGCACAGGCACAGGGGCGTGGAATTGACAATTCTTGCAGATGAACTCGCGGAGTACGAGTTTGCCACGGACGAATACGGCAGTCCGTTGAGCGGCGAGAGGCAGAAGGAACTGCCTGGCTTTAACGTGATTCGGTGCTGGAAATTCGGAAGCCTGGCGACTCCGGTGCGTCTGCTCCGTGCTTTGCGACGGATACAGCCCGATATTGTGTGGTTCAACCTTGTCTTTTCAAGCTTCGGCACCCCGGAAAACCCGCTGGCCGCATTTGCCGGGCTATCAGCGCCTGCGCTCGCGCGAGCTGCGGGTTTTTACACGCACATTACTTTGCACCACATTCTCGAGGAGGTGGACTTTGCTGTGGCAGGTGTGCGACGCGAGCGGCTTTATCGGCTGGGTACCGATATGGCAACGAGAGCGCTGCTCCGGGCGAATTGCGTTTCTGTGCTTTTGTCGGGATATCGCCGAAGCCTGATCAGGAAATATTCCGCGAACAACATAGTGCTGCGCACTCATGGAACCTTCGCTTCGACGCCGAGCATGCCCGACTTTGCCGGGCGGGGCAATCCGGATATGCGAATCCTTGCGATCGGGCATTGGGGGACCTACAAACGGCTTGAAACGCTGATGGAGGCCTTTCCAAAAGTGCTGCAAGCCGTGCCGAAGGCAAGGCTGGTCATCGCCGGAGCGAACCATCATACAAAGCCGGGCTACTGGGAGTCCGTTCGTCAGGCTCAGCCTCGGGGGTTGCCGATTGACTTCCGCGGATATGTGCGCGAGGAGGATATCCCGGAACTTTTTCGGACGGCTTCGGTGGTTGTGATGCCATACGACTCGGCGACCGGGTCAAGCGGGCCCGCTCACCAGGCATGCGAATACGGGGTTCCAATCGTATGCGCCGACATCGACGACTTCCGGTGTATGGCGTCAGACGAAGGCATGGCGATCAGCTTTTACAGAACCGGCGATGCCAGCGATCTGGCGCAAAAGCTAACCACATTGTTGCAGAACTCCGGACTGCAGCGGCAGATGGCTGAGCATAACTACGAGGCCGGAGTTCAGATGACGATGACGCGCGTGGTCCGCGACTATCTGCGATGGTTTGAGCTGCACAAATGCAAAGAGGCGCTGCGACGAGACAGACTCAACGCGGGCCAACGGCGGAGGGTAAGCGATTCGCAGCAGGAGTGGACGCTGGGTACGGACCTGCAGCCGAGCGGCGCGGACAGCAGGAGACAAAGCGAGGAGGCTAGTGCTGCCTGAGGCGGAATACGTTCCACTCCCGCCTGACTGTGAGCCGTAAAACGCCGGTTAACCGACAGCGAAGAGAACCAAGTACGGCCCCAGCTACTCTATCGAGATTTCGCTGGCTATGTAGCGCGAACCGTCGAAGTGCGCGGTTACTCTCACGTGCGAGCCTTCGCGCAGTTGTGGGTTTTCGGGAAGGACTGAGGGATTGAAAAAGACCTGATAACTGGTTTTGTCGCGCGGGTCAACGATCACCAGTCGGCCGGAATGGATGTCGAGGAAGGAAAGATCGCCGCTGAAGACATAAGACAACCCCGGGGTCGACAGGATATCAATGCGGGTAGCCACGGCCATACCGTCGCGGCCAGAGTCAAACTTCACGTCGACCACTTCGCCGCGGAACGGATCATGTGGAACGCTCGCGGAATGCGCATCCTGACCGACGAGCGCGACCGGCGTGCCGACGGGAACGCGGAGCGTCACAGGTTCGCGCGAAAGGACTGTGTTGATCGTCAGTTTGCCGGTAACCGGGTCGTAGCTGAGAACCTGCCCCTCACACTCGCCCTGCGGGTGTTGCGACAACATGTGAATGTCAAGCGCAAAGATGCTGGCGCCATCGAGCGTGGTTTCGACGGATGCGTGCTCTGCGGGGCGCAGATTGAGGACCGAAATCCTCGCTCCATCGCGATAGACTCGAGTGCGCTCGTCGAAAAGAATCCTGACGGGCCGGCCGCCAAAGACGCGCAGAGTGAATCGATCGCGCACCGGGTCGACATCCTGAATCTCGCCGCCCATGACGGTACTCGGGCCAGGAGGCGGAGGCGGGAGAGAGCTTGAGGCAACCATTGCACCTGCGCCAGGAGGGACCTGCGCGGAACCATGCGGCGACGGCTGCGCAAATGCCACGCTGCTGAGAGTGGCGAGCACGAGCCATCGAACCATTTTGCGCACTATGCCTGAAGTCATCGTGCGCTTATTAGATGTTTAGCGAGAACGCAGGGTGGTCTGAGATTCTTTCGCCCCCACAGCGCCATCGTGCGAGGCGCGGCAACACGTAGCCACGCGGTGCATCAAAACTGTATGCCTGAGCGGTTCTGTTGAAAGCCGCAAGGGCAAGGTGACCCAGTCCCCAATGTCCTCTCCCTGGCCACGCTTCAGGTTGCTTCCAGCTTTGTTGGTGGTGCTTTGCGCAACAGGTTCAGCCGCTTCAGCCGCCTGGGCAGGAGATCTTCGAATTACCATCCCGCGGCACAGCGAACTAACGCCCGTGCAGAGGCTGAATCGACAGGGTGTGGAGGCTATCCGGAAGGGCAATTACGACAAGGCCGAGGCGCTCTTTTACCAGGCGTATCTCTACGATTTCTCCGACCCATTCACGCTAAATAATCTGGGCTACGTTGCCGAACTGAAGGGCGATCTTGAGCAGGCGGAGAAGTTCTATCAGCTCGCGGAGAAACAGGAGTGCGGCGCTGTGATCGCCCTGAGCAGTGCGAAGCAACTGCAGGGACAGCCGATGATGTACGCGCTGGGGACGATCGAGAACCAGCCCATGCGCGTGGATCGCATGAACGTCGAAGCAGTGGGGTTGCTGTCGCAGGGCAGGAACGTTGAAGCTGAGTTACTTCTTCGCCAGGCACTGGCGTTGCAGCCAAGGGATCCCTTCACGCTGAACAATCTTGGAGTGGCGGATGCGGCCAGCGGAAACCTGCAGGGCGCATTGAGTTACTACGACGCGGCCGCCGCCACGAGATCGATGGAACCGATCATAGTCACGGCGAATCGCTCGTGGCGTGGGCGACCAGTCAGTGAGGCGGCCGCGGACAGCGCGCGCGATCTGCGCCAGCGAATGCGCGGCACGAACTTTTCTGAGTCGCAAGCCGCGATGCTGGCGGTGCAGGGAGTTTCCGCAGCAAACCAAAATGACTGGAACTCGGCTGAGCAGGATTTCATGAAAGCTTACCGGCTGGATCCGAACAACGCCTTTGCGCTGAATAATCGCGGATATGTGGCCGAAAAAGAGGGTGACCTGGAGACAGCGCAGTTTTATTACGCAAAAGCGCGCAGGGCGTGGAATGGGAGCACGCACGTAGGCCTCGCGACAAAGATTTCCGCGGAAGGGGAGAGCATCGCCGCCGTTGCCACCGACAGCAACGGGAAGGTGGACGGCGAACTGGATGCTTACAGTCTGGGCCGGCGGGGACAACCCGGTCCGGTCGAGCTGATTCCCAGAGGCGCTAACTCAGGTGAACCTGGTGTAACTCCAGTTCAACCTTCGCAGGGGAGCCGGCCCGGCTCTTCTTCAACACAGCCGCAGCAGTGAGATTATGAGCCCCTTTCCCGACGCACAAAAGACAGTGACTCCATGCGCCGCCGACGAGTCAATGAAAGCTCTGTCGCAGCTGTTGCTCTCGTCGCGAAAGGCTGGGCCCCTGCCACCGGCGCTCTACGACATCGACAGGAAGGACTTCGACGATCTGGTGGAGCTGGCCAAAACGAATCATGTAATCGTCCGCGGTCTGGCCATTGTCGCCGCGACGATGATCGATGCACGGGATACGGTACGCGCCGAATGGGTGGAGAGTGAGCTGGCTGCCGAGCGATCCCGTATCGCGCAAGCGGTTGAATGCCTGCATTTGGTGTGTGCTGCTTTTGACGGAGAGGGTTTCGACGCAACGGTGATCAAATCGCTTGACCACTGGCCCGATCTAGGAAGCGATCTCGACCTTTATACAAACGCACCCCCGCGGCAGGTTTGCGCGCTGATGCGAAAGCGGTTTGGAGCGGAAACCGCACCTCGAAGCTGGGGAGACCGGCTGGCATGCAAATGGAACTTCAAGGTGCCGGGACTGCCGGAGCTGGTGGAGATTCATATGGGCCGGCTGGGTCAAACGGGGGAACAGGTGGCGATGGCTACAAACCTGCCGCGTCGCGCGCGGAGCGTGGAAATCGACAAGAGAGAGTTTCGGGTACCTTCACCCGCGGACGGCATCATGATCTCGACGCTGCAACGCATGTACCGTCATTTCTTTTTCCGCTTGTGCGACATCGTCGATACGGCGGAGCTGGCCGCTTCCGGCATACTCGACTACGGCGAGCTGCGGTATTCGGCTCAGCGGGCCAGTATCTGGGAAGGCGTGGCGACCTACCTCATCATAGTCTCGGATTATGTTTTGAAGTTTCGCGGGACAGACCTCGGATTGCCGGCATTTGTAACAGAGGCGGCGCGGTTCGGCGGCGATCTCGTTCATCTCGGCGGGGACTTCCTGCGGGTCCCGGTTCTGCCCTGTGGCGCGCGGCTCTATGGCTCGCAACTGGGCGGGCTGCTGCGCCGGCGAGAACTGCACAGCAGCGCAAGGGTTGGATTGCTTCCGTGGCTGGCCACGGCAGCGTTCGTGGGCGAAAAACTGACTGGCAACGACAAGGGTATTTGGTAAGTGCTTTGTAACTGCGGGAGGCCGGAGAAAACACATCGCCGGCATCTTCGTACTTAACCTAGTTGTTTGACACCACCATGGAGGTGCCGGGCTTTCTGCCTCCCGGCAAATGGTTATGGGCTATTACGCGGTATTGAAGTCATCGCAGCTGGAAGCGAAGCAGGAGCGTCCGGCCGCCGCCACAAACAGCAGGCTGTTTTTGTACCCGAAGCCGTTTACCTTCGGACAGGGATTGCCCGAGGAGTCGCTTCTGGCGCGGTTGTGCGGCAGCCTGCTGGACGCATTATTTCCGCAGAAGTTTCCTCCCCTGAGGCTGACATCCCGGCCAGTGGCGGTCGCAGATCCGCTGTCAGAAAAGCGGAGCCGGGCAACCAGCGTGGCTTCGTTTGCGATTCATGGGGCGGTTATTGCCGCGATGTTGTGGGTGGCGCTGCAGCCGCGTCCCCACGTTGTAGCTGCCAAACAACAACAGATCATTACTCCGATCACGTTCCATCCGTTCATCCCGCCGACGCCGCCAGCTCCGAAGCCGATGGCCGGGGGAGGCGGAGGCGGACTTCATGAAGTGGTGGAGGCCAGCAAGGGGCGCATCCCTCCCGTGGAGAAGCTCCGGGTTACGCCGCCTCAGATCCTCAGGATCGCTCACCCGATGCTGGCGACTCCGCCCGCGGTCGAGGCGCCGCGGCAGATCAATATCCCCAATAACACCATGCCCAACCTCGGCGTGCCGCAGTCTCCGATGATTGCGATGGCTTCGCAGGGATCCGGCGGCGGTTCGGGATTCGGCCAGGGTCTCGGCGGAGGCATCGGAGCAGGACAGGGCGGCGGCGTAGGCCAGGGGATGGGAGGTGGTTACGGCGGGGGCGTGATGAGCGTCGGAGGAGGCGTCTCCGCTCCGCAACTCCTCCATTCGGTCGAGCCGGAGTTCACCGACGCCGCGCGCCAGGCAAGATACCAGGGCGTAGTCTCCATTCAGCTCATTGTCGATACCTCGGGCAATCCGGAAAACATCCAGGTGGTTCGCCATCTCGGCATGGGGCTGGATGAGAAGGCGATCGACGCGGTGCGGCAGTACCGGTTCCGTCCGGCGATGTATGGCGGACATCCAGTTGCGGTGCGCCTTATGGTGGACGTGGACTTCCGCCTGTTCTGAGGGGGAGGCTTTCTTTCAGGAGAAAGGCCGAACAGCAGGCTGAGAGAGGCTCCCAGCCTACTTCACTGTATATTCGGCTTCGGTCGGGTGCGCCGGGCGTATCTGCTGCGGATAGTATCCCCGGCGTGTTCTTACGGTCAGTCTGCCGTGCCCCGGCGCCTGTGCTTCGACATGCACGGTGCGGAATCCACCCATGTCCGGGGATTTTGTGGAATGATAGCCGACGATGTACTGATTGCGGATATCCCGCGCCACCTCCGCGGCAATCGCGTCCACTTCATCGGGTGAACGCGGGAAGAAGGCAAGGCCGCCAGTATCGTTCGACAGCGTTTCCAGTGCGTCTCTGGCCTGCTGCGCTTCCTGCCTGCTTTCGGAGTCGTAGAGCAGGCCGATGGAATAGACAACCGGAGCGCCGAGCCTCTGCACGCGCTGCACGGCCTGCGCCAGAGTGAGGCGCGAAGCATTGTCAGCTCCGTCCGTAATGATCAGCAGCACTTGCCGCGGCCACTTTGCGTGGCCAGCCAGTTCGTCGGCGGAGGCGGCAATGGCGTCGTAGATGGCGGTCGTGCCAGTGGCGTCGAAATGGGCAAGGCCGCGCTGCAGGTCGGCGACGTTCGAGGTGAATCCCTGATCGAGGTAGGCCTTATCGTTGAAGTTCACGATGAAGGCCATATCCCGCGGATCGGAAGCGCGCACCAGATTCAAAGCGGCCACATTGGCAGTCTCACGTTTATCGCGCATGGAGCCGGAATTATCAACCAGAATTCCCAGCGAAACCGGGACATCGCCATGCTGAAAGGAAGCGATGGTCTGGGGAACGCCGTCCTCCCACACGCGAAAATCACCCGCCTTCAGATCCCTCGCCAGACGACCCTGGTCGTCGACAACGGTGCAGTCCAGCAGCACCTCGTTGACGTTTTCGTGCAGGGTGTACACGTTGGCCCCGGATTTCGCGATGGGTGCGCCCTGCGCCGCAGGGCTTACCGGCAGGTTGTTCGCCGCATCCGGCGACAGCACCGGATCGCGGTCCACATCAAGGGCGGGTTGAACTTCGCGCTTCGTGTAATCGACGTTCGGGGCAGAGGCTGGCGCCGCCTGCGTGGAAGCCGCAGGCTGGTTCTGGGCCAGAGATGCCCGCGGACAACAAGCGAACGCGAGAACGACCGCCGAGAGAATCGGCCGGAGAACGCTGGATCGCAGGGAAATCGTGGCGAGCATAGAGATTCGGCAGGGATCGGGGACTCCCTCGACGCTATGACACTCAGATGCAAAACGCGGGTCTCGGGAAAGCCGCAAAGACTCCCTGCAGGGACAAATTTCAATCAGCAGCAACGACACGAATGTGTGCCATCATGCCGCTGTCCTGATGCTCGCCGATGTGGCAGTGATAGACGAAGTCGCCCGGCTCGGAGAAGGGAATTCTCACCACAACGGTTGAAACCCGGCAGCGTCCCGCCCGCCACTTCGCAACCGTACCATCGCAGGCGGCTCCTCCGTTGGGCAGCGCCACGTTATCCATCAGCTGGCCGGCATCGCCCGGCGTCGCATTCTGCGGCAGCACGTAGAATCTGGCCTGGTGAATGTGGAAGTTATGCGCCTCAGCGGACACGTTCACCAGTTCCCACTCCTCAGTGACCGGAGTATTGTGGGGGCCAAGCGGCAGACAAACGCTGATCAGTGACGGGTCGAAGGGCGCTATGTCCCTGAACGTGCCTGGCACAGGATGGTCACTCGCATCGACCTCCTCATACCCAAGGCCGTACGCGTTGGGATTGGAAGAAGGAACCCCGAAGAAGATGCGGCGGCGATGGCCCTGGGGCAGAGCTGTGCACTGCTGCGAAGCGCGAACAGGATCGCCTGGGCCGTTGGAACTGGAGATCCGGTCCACCAGCGGTCGAGCGTCCTGCAAAATCGCCTCGGCGACGGGCCGAACATCAAGCAGAGAAGCACGGGCAGCAGCATCGGGCGGCCCGGCAGCGATGTGGGCGAGATTCGCCTGAGGCCAACGGTCGCCTGCCGGACCGGTAGAGACCATCTCTGTGAGCAGAGTTGCGGAATGGGGTTGCGGAGCGACCCAGATCTCCGCGCGCGCGCTGGGGAACATCACCAGGTGCGTGGCGCAGACGGGCGGTATGGACCCTGCCGTGTGGCCCTGGCACGGAACCGTGTCCGCTGCGTTTGCCGTTGCGGTTGGTATCCCGACTGCGGTGGTTCCGGCCGGAGGAGCCAGGGCAGCACCGTTCAGCGAGACGATCTGAAAGGGGAGGGGATCTTTGGTCTGATCGTCGCGCAGGACCAGGTCGTAGGTACGGCTTGCCCCGGCATTGAGGATGCGCCACAGTTCCCCCGATCCCGAAGGTGCGGGGATTTGAGGATAAACCTGACCATTGACCGTGAAGAACCAGAGTCCCCCGGTGTAGTCGGCGCCGGTGCTGCCCGGGTGATGCGGTCCCGGACGTGCGGGCCGCAGAAGTCCGGGTGGAGGGCGGAAATCGCCGTCGCCTCCGGAAGTGTTCCGGCCCTGGCAGGAGCCATTCCGCTGGACATACACCAGCTGATAGGGCTCACAAAAGGTAGAGTCCTCCTGATCGACAACCTGATTGTTGCCCATCACCTGGATATCTTTCAGGATGAAGTAGCGTTCCGGAATCGCTGAACCATCGGGCACGGACGCATAATCTGTAACCCGGCCGATGGTGATGATCCCGGAGAGTCCCTCGGAGATCTGGTTGATGTTCAGCCCGTGAACATGGGGATGAAACCAGTAGATGCCCGAAGGGTGATGCGGCGGGATGTAGATGTCATATTGAATCGGCTGGTCGGTTGCCGTTTCGTCCGGGGATACCATGGGCGGCAGCTTTCCTGCCGGATACCCCAGCACGTAGACGTAGTCGCCCCAGGTGGGGTCAGTATTGTCCGCCTTCCGTGGCTGAACGATCAGACCGTGGGTATGGATGTTCACCGGATTTGCGGCCAGCATCGCGTTCATCATCGGATCGCTTCCGTGCGCGTATATGGCGTCGGCGGGCGCAGGCGGCAAACGATTGATGAGCTGCATGCGCAGGTGATCGCCTGGATAGAGTTGCAGGCGGATTCCGCCGTAGGGAGCGAATGTCTGCGAACCTGGCGGGCAGTTGCTCTTCCGCGCCACGGCTATTCTGCACATTTCGAAAACCCAGGCCACAGGGTGGCGGTCGCCGAGCATGATGGTGGAAGGTTCAGCGATGACCAGCAGGTCGAGCAGATGGTGCGAACTGGTAAAGACAGGAGGCTCAGCGGGGGGTGGAGCGGCCGCAATCGTCTTTCCGAAACTGTTCACTAAGACGAGAGAACCCAGGCAAATAAGGCCAGCCAGCGCAGCGACGGCACGCTTCATGGGAAACACATTAGATACAAGGGAGCCGTGAGTGGTTGTATGTCCACGTGGATCCGGAAACCGCGGGATGCATGTGGCTGTTTCAATGCAGGTATCAGTTCCGGCTGCCGATGACAGCCACGTAAACCAGCGGCCGAGGATCACGCATCTAAGCTGGCGTCCTCCACAAGAGGATCGGAGTGGTCATGCGAACTGTTGTTACCGCAAAGTATGCCCTCGCCTTTTGTTTTTTGACCTCTCTCACTCTGGCACTTTGCGGCTGCGGAACCTCCAACGGCACCGGGGCTTCCTCCGGGTCCGGAGGATCGACGGCGGGCCTGTCGTCGATTAATCACATCATTTTCCTCTCGCAGGAGAATCGCTCGTTCGACCACTACTTCGGAGCGCTGCGCGAATACTGGGCGCAGAATGGGTATCCGGATCAGTCGTACGATGGCCTGCCGCAGTTCAACCCCACATCGGGGGCATCGCCGCTGGCCGGTCCGGCTCCGTCAATTCCGGGGTGCGATCCAAGCCAGCCTCCGCCCGCCGACTGCGCTTTTGATCCCAATAACTCCATCACCTCGTACCACCTGATCACGCAGTGCATAGAGAACCCGAGCCCATCGTGGAATGAAGGGCACGTTGACTGGGACTACAACGATCCGACGGGGCAAAGTGCTGCGACCCTGAACGGGTTTGTCTATACCGCCGGGCACGATGCGCGGACGAATGACCCGCCCTACAACGACACCGACGGTATCCGCGCGATGGGGTACTACGACGGGACCGACCTGAACTACTACTACTTCATGGCGTCAAACTTTGCCACGTCGGACCGGTTCTTCAACCCGGCGATGACGCGCACCCACCCGAACCGCGAGTACCTGGTTGCGGCCACGTCGGGCGGCTACGCTTATCCGGAGGGAACCGATGCCGCGGACTCGAAGCAACTGACGCAGACGACGATCTTTCAGGAGCTTCAGAACGCCGGGATCACCTGGAAGATATACGTGGACCCCACCAACAGCGGCTGCGCCGGACCGCCGTATGCCGCTTCGTGCCTGATTGGGCTGAGCTACATTCAGAACTTCACCTTTGCGAATACCATCGTGTCGCAGTACCCGCAAAACATTGCGCCGATCTCACAGTATTTCACCGATCTGCAGAATGGGACGCTGCCGCAGGTGGCGCAATTCGAGCCGGCAACCGATGCGGGCCTCGATGAACACCCGACGGTCGATGACTCCGCACCGGACAATATCCAGTCGGGAGCTGCCTACGTTGAGTCACTGATTAACGCACTGATGCAGAGCTCGTACTGGAAGGACTCCACGTTCATTCTCACCTGGGACGAAAACGGAGGGCTCTACGATCACGTATCGCCACAGCCGGCAGTGAGCCCGGATGGAATCAAGCCGGTGGACCTGTTGCCGGGCGATATTTGCACCACGAGCACAGGGCCGACGTGCGATTTTGTTTACACCGGGTATCGGATTCCACTGATCGTGGTGTCGCCGTACACGAAGAAGAACTACGTTTCGCACACGGTCATGGACGCGACAGCGATCCTGAAACTGATCGAGACGCGCTTCAACCTGCCGGCTCTTACCAAGCGGGACGCGGCGCAGCCGGACATGACGGAGTTTTTCGATTTCAGCTCGCCGCCGTGGATGACTCCGCCAACGCCTCCCGCGCAGGCGACGAACGGGGCCTGTTACGTGGATCATTTGCCGTGATGACGGGCGGCCAGACTTTCACTTAATCGTTATTAGCGGACGGTCTTGCCCGGCAAGGCTTCCCCCTTACTCCGCCTGGTCTGCTTGATTACGTACATGGCAGCATCCGCAGCGCTCAGCAGGCTGTCGCGGGTGGTTCCGTCCGCGGGATAGATGGCGATCCCGATGCTTGCGGTGCCGAACACCGTGCAGCCTTCCCGAGTGAAGGACTGCTCAAAGCTGCGCTCGAGGCGCAGAGTAATCTCCTCCACGTCGGTGCGGCTGCGTACGTGGGGCAGAATGACGGCAAACTCGTCGCCGCCCAGCCGCGCCAGGATGTCGCCCGGGCGCAGTTGACCCTTCATGCGCAGGGCCACTTCCTGCAGGTAGAGATCTCCGATGTGGTGGCCGAACCGGTCGTTGACGTCCTTGAAATCGTTGAGGTCGATATAGAGCAGCCCGAAGATGCCAGCCGACTGCCGCGCAGCCTCAATCGCGATTTCGATCTGCTTTTCGAACGAGAACCGGTTGTGACTGTCGGTGAGCAGGTCGAACTCCGAGCGATGCACGAGATCGGAGTAGAGCCGCGAGGTCTCGATGGCCAGCCTGGCCAGTCCCGCCGCCTGTGCCAGAGACCCGGTTTGAACGGCGTCCGGCCTGGTGTGCGGGCCGAAGGCAGCGCAGATGGCGCCCAGCGCAGGCCCAGAGCGGGAGAGAATCGGCTCCTCGACGACGCGCAGCCCGGCCCGGGAGTTCCCGGATACGAAATTGCCGAGCGTGGCGCCGTCCTTTACCTGAATCCAGCATGGCACCTCGCCCAGCCCTTCTGAAACCAACTCGTTGATGTTCTCCAGAATCTCCGCCAGCGGCCGGGAATTGTTGATGTCTTCAAGAATCTTCCCGCGCCGGCGTTCGAGATCGGCCATTGTTGCGTTGTGGAGGCGGGCCTGACGCTCAGTCCATATCACACGGATGCCGATGATGAAGATGACACCCAACAGGATCCCGACCACCCAGGTGAGGTTGTGCACGTTCAGCCAGGACGGCCTGGCTACCACCTCGATGTCGTCGAAGGAACGCAACAGGACATCGAAGCCGGCGGGGCCCTCAAACGGATTGGAACCGTACGACACCGACGTAATGCCGGTGACACGAACCGTGGCGCCCACAGGAATCTGCTTCATGGGCGGCAGCTGGAAGCCCAGATCCTCGTCGATATGCCGGTAAACAACTGTGAAAAGATGGCCTCCGGTGGTGAGCAGATACTCGTCCTGGTACTCTTCCCGACCTTCCTTGACCACCTGACCTTCAGTCGAAATCAGGTTGAACGCATTCGTGCCAGCATACAGGTCGTCCCATCCGACTCCTCGCGGCGTCAGGGGCGATCGCTGCCTGCTGTCCTCCACCTCGGCGTTGGCGAGGGTCAGCACGCCATTGCGGACTGCGGGGTAACCCGACGCGGTTGCCCGGTCGCCGATCGTGAGGGGCTGCTCGTCCCTGGTCTCGATCCACAGGCTCCTGGTGCCGTTCTGCAGTACCGCTGCCGCGCCGGGCAGGTAGTACGTGATCGTTCCCTCCACTCGCACCCGCTCGGAAAGGTCCCGAACGTAAGAGTGCCCGAAGATCTCATCCATCGGGGTGAAGGGGAGCGCATCCGGGCTGCTGGGAGCCTCCTGAAGAACCCTGAGATCGGAGATCGCAGGCACTTTCAGGATGATTCCGGTCAACTGCTGTTTGCTGTCGAATATTGCTGCCGTGGATCCGGCCACTTCCACTTCGGCGCCAGGCAGTTTTCCGAGAATGCTGCTGTCGCTGCTGTTGAGGATGACGTCGATGGGTCCACCCTCCATCGACAGCTCCAGATAAAGGTTCGCCACCTTCCCGTAGGTGACCAGGTCGGCGCTTCTCACCGTTCCGCGCACGGCTACGCGCACGCAGTCGAAGTCGCCGCGAACCAGCTGCGTATAGCTGGCGGGCACGGGCGCGGGCACCTCTCCGTGGCCCAGGACCGTAACGCTTTCGGCCTCGATGTCGGGGCGAAAGCCGGGCGCGGTCTTTCCGCGCACCAAAACGCGATCACCCGGCGTCAGCGTCGCGTTCTGCGGCGCGTCAGCATAAATGGCAAAACCGCCGTCCTGTACGAAAAGTCCGACGCTGCCCGGGATGTGATACGTGACCGTGGCCTCGAAGGCGACCGGGATCGATTGAGCCGCCTCATCGTTGGTCAGGGAGTGAAGCGCGGCCAGGGAAGTAATCGTGGCAGGCGGCGCGGCAACGGCGGACGCGGCGCATGCGGTCACCATCGCCACGCCAGAGGCGTGGACGCAGAACCGGAACCACGCCAGGATTCGCGCGCCGTGTTGCCGGGTTCCTCGCCGGTGGATCATGAGACCATGCTCTGTTTCTCAATTTCCCCAGAACGGCGGCGGCAATGTCAATCCCAAGTCCGTATCGGCGTCAAAAACCGCCCTGCGCCCCGGTGCGGATGCTGGCAATGCGGTAGCAACTGCTGGAATCACTTTGCGGGCACGGCTGCCGGGCCGCGAGCCGGCGGCACGCCTGGATGTGAAAAGCGTGTTTGCCCAACGGGAGTTGCCCGCGCTGATGAAGCTCCTTCCAGGTTGAGAGATGGCGGGAGGAATAAACCCTCCGTACGTATTATCGGCAGTTTGTCCCTACGAATTACAGGTTATGCTCTGTGAGGCCTGCCGTCCGAAAATCACTCGGGGTTTGACCCTTGAATGGATGTCGGTGACCGGAGGTTTCGGGCAGCGGGCAGGTGATCTGCCCGTGCCACCGAGCGTGATTCATGCCCTGGGGCTGAGCGGAGATGTTTGATAAGGCCGTCTCAACGATCAGGCCAGGATCGAATCGCCCTTTGGGAATTTGTCCATCCTCTCAAGGTCGCTGCACTCCACCTCAAGGGAAAAGCTCTGCCGGACTGGGGCAAGGGAGATGACCACTTTGCATTGCCGGCGAAACTCTGCCACGATTCCCTCTGCGCCAGCAAAGACTCCGTTGCGAACTCGCACTCGCGTCCCCACTGAAACATGGGGATGCGGGCGCAACAGAAGGCCGCTGCCGAGCCCTTTGCGAATCCGGTCGAGTTCCGCATCGCTGATCATGTTTCCAGGATCGTCGCCCAGCGAACGCACTACGCCGGGAGTGCTAATTACAGCGATCCTGGACTGGGCCAAAAACCGGGCGAACACGTATCCCGGAAACAGCGGTCGCTCGGTGACGACAGTTCTGTCGGTCCACTTCACGCGCTCCTGGTAAAGCGGCAGGTACTGCTCAATCGTGCGTACGCTGAGACTCTGCGCGACCCGCTTTTCATAATTCGAGCGGACGTGCAAAACGTGCCAGGGGCTATCCAGAATGGCCGCCTGCTTATGAGGCTCTTCGATGCAAACTTGTTTCTGACGAGACATTCCGATTTTTCCTTGCGTATTTGCCCCGTGACCGCCAAAACTTGGGGCCCGCACGTTTTTGTGCAGGGGAACCGAAAATCACGCTAAAGTACGTAACCAATGATAGACAAAATTCACCGTTGTTTGACATTCGTGATGCGTTTTATCTTGCTCGCCCTCCACCGGGTTGCTATGCTGAACGCAGCTCGCAGCTTTAGCTCTGTTGAGGATGGTTCACATCCGGACGGATCCCCTGGTACGTTGCCATGTCGCCAGGTGCTCGTTTGGCTGCAAGGGCAACGTGTGCGGTCTTGCTGAGTGTCAATCCTGACGCTGGGACCGAAGGGGGCGGAGCTTACCTCGAAACCATTCTCAAACTCTCCTCTGTCACGCGTAGGCGACGCCCTTCGGGCTCCAATTTACCCTGACATCCGAGGCTATTCGTGTCGGTTCTTGTCCCACGGCAACGCACGATCGGCGTACGGCTCTCTGAAGCGGAGTACGCGGAGCTGGAGCGTTTTTGCGTCCAAAGCGGGGCGCGCAGCATCTCCGATCTTGCACGTATCGCAATCTCGCGCTACCTGAATCGCGCCACCGAAGAGACTTCATTGATTTTGGCTGTGAGCCAGAATGCCGCGCAAGTCAAAGAGCTAGAGGAAAAGATAGCGAAGCTGTCTTCAGAAATCGCGGTACTCAGAGCCGGCCCGCAGGCAGGCGCAGACCCAGTCGAGGGGGAAATCAGTTAGAACTGGTCTCATATTAGGCTCGTGGCTTCGACGAGCAGCGTGAGTCCCGCTTCGGCGGCGGGTCTCATCCGTTGGCGTTCGGGCATTCGGCGTTTATGAGACCAGTTCTATCTGGAAGAGAGCAAGGGAAGGGCGGAAGGAGCGGAGGTACCCGCAGTTTAATCGAGACCGCGCCAAGCTTAGCCTCAAGAAGGCCGTCCGACGGGTCAGCGGGTCTCGGTTGGGCTGCACCGTGGCCCTACGCACCTTATCCAGCCAGGTCCCCGGAGTCCTGTAGGTTCTCAAAGCCAATTTCCACTGCGGCCCTAAAGCACTCGGCCCGCTCATCTAGATTGTCATCCCCCACATGGCGCGAAATCTGACCGGCAACGAGAACGAAATCGCCATTGAGATCCCCATGGAAAACGCGGGCGCGTTGATGGAGGAAAACATCATCGCCGCGCGGTCCGACTTGCCCCCGGAGCCCGCGCCAGCCCCGCTTCGGGGGCGCTTTTCCACGCGGCGTGCGTACGCGCATACCTTCACGGCTAGCGCGGCCGCTCGCTGTCTGGGAGTGGTTTCCGGAGTGCTTGCGGCGCGGCTGCTCGGTCCCATGGGCCGCGGTGAACTGTCGGTGATCGTCTTCCTGCCGATGCTGCTGGTGCCTATCGGCGAGCTGGAATTGCCACGCGCCCTGGCTTTCGAAACGAGCCGCGTCGATGAAATTCCGCGGGCGCTCATCGCCACCAGCTTCTGGTTAGGGCTTTTTCTCGGCTGTATTCAGGCGGTGATCCTGGCCCTGGCGCTGCCCTTTTATTTGCCAGCGGACAAGCTGCACCTGCTGGGTGACTCGCGCTGGTTCGTGCTGTATCTTCCCGCCACGCTGGTGATGACCACTATGATGGGCAGCGATCAGGGGAAGGGCCGCTTCGGGCGCTTCAGTTTCCTTCTTGCGTTGCCGACCGCGCTCTATGTGACGGCGGTCCTCGCGGCGTGGGCCGGCGGTTTTGCTTCGCCGCGCGCTTTCGCCGCAGGATGGCTCATCGCGACCCTGATTACCTTTGCTGTACGCATCTGGATGGATTGGGACGGAATCTCCGGCGCCAGGCCAGAGTGGGAGATCGCCTTGCGGTTGCTCAGGCGTGGAGTGGGCTACTATCTGCCGGCAGTTGCAGGTTTTGGGCTGGCTCGCGCGGATATGTTCCTGCTGGTGCGGCTGGTTCCCAGCGAAGGCGTGGGACTTTATGCCGTTGCGCAGGCCATCGCGCTTGGACAGCTTGGAGCGATCAATCCGTTCATTTATGTGAGTTTTTCCGCCGTGGCGGGAGAAATCAAGCCGCGACAGGCACTTGAAACGCTGGCGCAGCATTTTCGCTTGGCGCAACTCGCTGCCACAGCAGCTGGGTTGCTGACTGCAGCGGTTACTCCGTGGGTGATCCGGCTGATGTTCGGCGCGCAATTCAGCGGCGCAGAGTCTACGGCCTGGCTGCTGACTGGCGCAGCGACCGTTTGGGGCATGGAGCAGGTGCTGGAGTTCGGCCTGCGCGCTGCCGAGCACACGTGGCCGGGTATCGTTTCCAATTTGGCCGGCCTGGTGGTGCTTGTGGGCGCCGGCATTCCGGCGTGTCTCCATTACGGCATCGCAGGACTTGCCGCTTCTGTACTGGCCGCGCAGACGCTCAACCTGGCGATCCTGATCGGCTTTTGCATCTGGCGGCTCAATATGCCGCTACGCTTGTTTAACGCGTTTCATGGCGACAGCATTGCGCAATTCGCGGGCGAGATCGCATCGTTCCTGCGCAAGTTCGGGTTTCGCGAAACCCGGGAGAATTCTTGATTCATCGGCGCGCCACTAACAATCACAGGAGCCTCATCAAAGGTGTGGGGTCATCCGCAGAACAAGCGACTATGACAAGAACTGAGTCAAAACCACTGTTCACCGTAATCATCCCGACGAAGAATCGGGCGGAATACACTCACCACACGTTGCGAACCTGCTCAAATCAGGACTATGAGAATCTGGAAATTATCATCTCCGATGATGGCAGTTCCGATAACACGAAAGAGGTCGTGCTGGAGGCCGCGCGGAAGGATCCGAGAATCAAATACATCACACCGGGTTCGGTGGGGATGCGAGACAACTTCGAGTTCGCGCTGGATCATGTGAAGCCAGGGTATCTAATCGCCTTGGGAGGCGACGATGGCATTCTCCCCTATGGCATCAGCCAGATGTCGAGGAAATTGCAAGAGACGGGAATGGATCTCCTGACCTGGGGCGTTCCTATATTTACCTATTCCGGTGTCCGAGATTCCAACGGGCAGTTGCGCCTGAGCCGGCCGCGTAAATCAAAGCTGGTGCGCTCGAGCGAATATCTGGCAAGGCAGGCCACCAATTTGCATTATCTCGGCGATAGCGAGACTCCCATGTTTTATATCAAGGGAGTAGTTGCCACCACGCTGGTTGAACAGGTTCGAAGTCGCACGCCGGACGGCCGATTTTATGTCTGCCCCACACCAGATGGGTTTTCTGGGATCGTTTTGGCAGGAGAGGTCGAGCAATATGCCTTTTCAGGCATGCCGCTTACCATCGCGGGGGAATCCCCGACTAGTCAGGGCATGGCCTATCTGTCGAGGAATCACGAGGGCAAAGAACTTTCGGAGTCCTTTTATCGCGCCGTTTCCGACGTCCCCATGCACCGGGATCTAGCCTCGCAGCCATACTCCCCGTTGATATCGATTATGACCGCCGATTACCTGCTTACTGTGAAGGACCTTCCCGGGTGGCCAGGGCACGTCCCAGACATCGACTATAAGAGCCTGCTGCTGAAGGGCCTGACGGAGTTAGCGAATGGATTGTATGCGGCGGATCGGGTCAACCGGGAACTCGGCATTTTGCACAACATAGCGCAGCACCATGGGCTGGACACATTCTTCAGGCGGAAGGTCAGGCAAATGAGGCGCGGCCGATCGCGAAAACCTTTTGCGGGAAACTGCATCACGCCCAGCCAGGTTCTTCTGGATTGTGACATGTTCGAGATTCACAATGTCTTCGATGCCGCCTATGTCTGTTACTTTGTGTATCAGCTTCTATCGAAGTTCAATGTGGCCGCCGTCAAAAGGCTCGTCGCTGATTCACTGAAATACAAAGTACAACAACTCCAAAAAGGTGACTCATTTGCCCCGGAGTCCGAATGGGCCCTAGAAGCCTGAAAATGCGTGCTTCAGTTTTCGTGGAGATCTAAAGTGCAACTCAGTCTTGAAATGGGTTTGCCCTCAAGAGGAGGCCAGTTAAGCATTGCAAAATGGATTTCTGCTTACATTTTGATTTGGTTTTTCGCGTTCCTGTTCGAGCAGGCCTTCTTCATTGACAACCTCCAGATTTTGCTCCCAGCTTTTGCGACAATAGGGATATTTCTCTATTTTTCATTGCGGCTCAGGTCCCAGATCCAGGGCAACATTTTCGGAGAAATCGGCTTTGCTTATCTGGCATTCGCGGTCGCATATACGGTGTTTCCGGCTTACGGGTTCCTGGCTCAAGATACCCTTCGATCCTGGGTCGGGGTTCCGATTCTTGAAACACTCCTCCCGGACAGGAACGCGCTGGGTCTTCAACTCTGGCGCCAGGTTCTGTTCATAGTCGCTGTAGCGGCCGGATATCTGCTCTTTCGTGGCAGGCGTACGCCGACATTCAGTTCGTCCGATACCCTGGGTGGTGCGGAAAAGCTGATCATCTGTTTTTTGTTTGTTAGCACCATAGTCAGTGTAATTGTGCTCTGGTGGCTTTCGGCGCCCGTACACGAGTACATCGATAACTATACACGGTACGACCATCTTTCATGGATAGGGCTGCGCATAGTAGCCATTTGCACCTTCCTTAAAACGGGCGGCACTTTTGTGCTGTTGCCTATTCTCTTCAGAAGATACAAGCGATATCGGAAGTATATCTGGTCCTTTGTTCTGTTGCGAACTGTTCAAGAGATTCTGGGGTCATTCGGCGCCAGAATCGACGCATTCGTGATTCTGATCGCCGCAACGGTCCTATATCACTATTGTGTAAAACAAATCACTCTAAGGAAAGCACTTATAGTGACGTTGGCGGTGGTATTGGGTTTTTCAGCTATTGCTACGGTTCGTTTCGGAGGCTTCGACTCTTCCAAACAAGGTGCAATTCCAAACCTGGATCTCGGGGAGCTAGGGGCTGTCTTCATTCCAGGATTTCATCTGTACACGGAGCGCTCCATGGGCACACTACCGCCGGTTCCATGGCAACTGTTTTTCGATGATTTCATTTCCATAGTGCCGTTCGTGAACGATAAGGAGTGGCAGCCAATGTATTGGTGGACCGATAATTATGCTCCTGACGCAGTGGTGCCACCGATAACACTAGGCCCAATTGCCATGAGCGCCTTGTGGGGAGGCGAGTCTTTCTTGTTTGTAGAAGGCTTCATCAACGGCATCTTATTCGCATGTCTCATGCGATGGTTCGCAAAAAGCGGCGGGAACTGGCGGGTAATGGTAGTTTATGTGTTTTGCTACTCGACATGCATCATGTGCCTGAAGTACTCAATATTTTTTCACCTTGCGCCCCTTGTGAGAACTATTGTGCCATTGGTGATTATTGTTTCAATTCTTGCGAAAAGCATTCAGCGAGGCACTAAGCTGGCGCGCGTTGAGGTGTCGGTGTAAGTAACGTTCATCACCGTTGAATTACACGCGACAAATGCAGAGAACGCCGTAAATCAACGCTTGGGAGAACACCCCGCTTGGCGAAGAAGATCATTATCACAAGAGCATGTGACGTTCCTCCCGACGTGCGTGTCGAGAAGATCGCGGACTCGCTTTGTGCACTGGGCCACAATGTGTCCGTGTTTGCCTGGAACAGAGGGGACAAACTGCCGGAGCGGGAGGCCAAAAGCTTTGGCGAGGTCAGGCGCTTTGGAACCCGAGCGGGGTACGGTTCTGGGCTGAGACTGATGCCGAAAATGCTCTGGTTTTGGATGGTGCTTTTTGCAAGTCTGCTTAAGGAACGCTTCGATGCGCTCCATGCCTGCGATTTCGATACGCTTCCACCGGCGCTCTTGGCTGCAAAGCTAAAGGGCAGGAAACTTGTCTACGACATTTTTGATTTTTACGCGGAAGGCGGAAGCATCCCAGGGTCGTTGCGGCCGGCAATTCGGTTCGCAGAGAAACTGCTTATGCGGCTGGCTGACTCCGTCATTGTGGTTGACGAAGTCAGGCTTCCCTATCTGCCAGATGGAGTGAGAGCACGGACCGAAATCGTGTATAACTCGCCGCCTGATATGCTCGACAAGCTGCGGGTGTCGTCTTTCTCCCGAGTGCCTGCCAAAAGTTCGAAATTCAGGGTGGTTTATTCAGGCAATTTGATTGAACGGCGTTACATCCTGGAGCTGGCCGAGGCGGTGGGCCGCTCTGATGGAACAGAGATGATCATCGCGGGTTTCGGGCCGAAACAGTTTGTGGATAAGCTCGTTGCCAAGATCAGCGGATATGAAAACGTCTCGAATACGGGTAGACTCTCGTTGACGGAGTCGCTGGCGCTGGTTTCCACTGCGGATGTGGTTTTCTCCCTTAATGATCCCGCGGTCCCTAACAACAAGATGGCCAGTTCGAACAAGCTTTTCGAGACGATGATGCTTGGCAAGCCAGTCGTCGTGAACAAGGGTACGTCAATGGAGGAGAAGGTTAGGAAACTCAATTGCGGACTGGTAGTAGAAGACGGCAGCCCTAAATCACTCGCCAGTGCGCTGCGTTTCCTCAGGGAAAAGCCTATCTTGGCGCGACAGATGGGAGAAAACGGCCGTCGTGCTTATGAAAGACTCTACGATTGGAAATTCATGGCGGAGAGGCTTGCGAAGCTTTATCAATGAGAGTCCCCGTGCAGGGGTGACCTGCCTGCTTCCCAGCCCAATGCGAAAACACCTCCGTCCTGAAAGAGGAATAGGACAATGGCAGATCCTCACCGACGAGGAACCCTTAACCAAATCAGAATGAAAGTGAACTAAATAATGCCCCTTAGAGTTCTAGTGGTCTTTGGCACAAGACCGGAAGCCATCAAGATGGTGCCAGTAATAAAGGTCCTACAAGCAAAGCCAGAACTCTATCAGGTAACAGTATGTGTAACCGCACAGCATCGAGAGCTACTTGACCAGGTTCTCGAAGCATTTTCCGTGAAACCGGACTTCGATCTTGACCTGATGTCAGCGCGACAGGACTTGTACGACGTGACCGCACTGGTCCTAAAAGGCATGAAGACCGTCATTGGGAAAGCTGAGTCAGACCTCGTCCTGGTTCAGGGCGACACGACTACTACGGCAGCAGCAAGTCTATCTGCTTTTTATGCCCGAATCCCAATCGGGCATGTCGAGGCTGGATTGCGCACTTTTAATAAACGCTCTCCGTTTCCAGAAGAAGTTAATCGTCGGATCACAGGGGCGGTAGCGGACTTGCACTTCGTACCTACGAAAAGGGCCAGGCAGAATCTTTTAGACGAACATGTATCTGACAGCTCGATATTTGTAACCGGGAATACCTCAATCGACACTCTCAAGATGGCGCAAGAGTTGATGGGGCTGAAAGGGCGGCGGCCAGGCTGTCGCATCCTTGTTACCGCACATCGTCGGGAGAATTTCGGAGAGGGAATCGCAAACATATGCGACGCATTAAAAATTATCGGATCCCGGTATCCGGGTTTAGAGATAATCTATCCTGTACACCCTAATCCAAACATATGCGATCCTGTGAGGGCGCGACTGCATGGAATTCCTAATATCAAGCTGTTGCCCGCACTAGATTATTTTGAGTTTGTTAGGGAAATGTATCATGCGACGTTGATTCTATCCGATTCTGGCGGAGTGCAAGAGGAGGCGCCGGCGTTTGGAAGGCCTGTGTTGGTGCTTCGCGATACAACCGAGCGTCCAGAAGCAGTTGAGGCTGGCACCGCGAAGCTTGTTGGTACGGGATGCGAAAACATCGTACAGTCCGTATCTGGATTGCTGGAGAACAAAGATTTGTATTCGTCTATGGCGTGCGCCAGGAACCCATTCGGTGACGGAACCGCGGCAATTCATATAGAAGCTGCTATCCATGAGTGGGTTCGCCCCCGGAAGAATGGCTTAAGGCCATTGACTGACGGCTCGGAAAGATGAAGCGACGAATTGTGGTGTTCTCCGGCTGGTCTTTGCCGGACTCGAAGACGGGGCGGAACGGCAACCGCGCTTGCCACCGTTCACCATTCATAAACTGTGACAATTCACCAATTCAGAGTTAGGAGCAAAGGAAATGAACATACTTGTTGCAGGCGGGGCAGGTTATATCGGGGGCGCCGTCACTGACGCTTTGAGCAAACAGGATCACCACGTTCGCGTTTATGACTCCCTCTTGTACGAAGAAGCCTATCGAAAGCCAGGCGACTTCGTGTTTGGCGATGTGAGAGATTACGAGCGGCTCAAACCTCACCTACAGTGGGCCGATGCCGTGATATGGTTGGCGGCGCTCGTGGGCGACGGCGCATGCCAGCTCAATCCGGAGATCAGCGTTGAGGTAAACCAGGAGACGGTAAGATGGCTGGCCGACGGCTACGACGGCCGTATCGTGTTCATGTCGACCTGTTCGGTTTATGGTGCACAGGACAAGGTCACTCTCGACGAGACGTCACCAACTAACCCATTGTCCGTATATGCTGCCACCAAGCTGGCGGCTGAGCAGTACCTCGCAGAAAAGAACGCCATTATCTTCCGTCTCGGAACCATCTTCGGCATTGGAGATGAGTTCTCGCGTCTGAGATTGGACCTGGTGGTGAACACTCTTACCGTGCGCGCATGGCAAAACGGCAAGATCACAGTTTTCGGAGGTGACCAGTTCCGTCCTCTGCTGCACGTGAGAGACGCCGCCCAGGCGGCCGCCGAAAACGTCACGACGACCGCTACCGGAATCTTTAATCTCCATCGGCAGAACGTTCGCATCGCGGACCTGGCTTATCAGGTTCGCAACCATTTCCCGGACGTGGTGATCGAGGAGACGCCGATGAAGTTTCAAGATTCGCGGAATTACCGCGTCTCCAGCACGAAAGCTCGTGAAATCCTGGGATTTTCGCCGCAGTATTCGATCGACGCGGGGATAGAAGAGTTGAAAGTACTGCTGGAAGCCAACCGCATGCGGGATCTCTCCAATCCTCGGTATACGAACCAGGCATTCCTGTCGAGGAACGGAATCCATAAAGAAGTGGCGAGGAGAGTTATGGCGGAGGTGGGCCAGTGACCTTGGAGGGCCAACTTCCCACCCTTATGGAAGGGCAAATTCGGCTTGACGACCGCGGCTCCGTCTCGTTTGTCAATGATTTCGATTTTCATGGCGTGAAACGCTGTTACCTTGTCAGCAATCACCGGACAGGTTTTGTACGAGCCTGGCATGCACATCGCAAGGAAGCGAAATACGTGACGGCTGTGCAAGGGGCTGCAGTGGTTGCAGCGGTGAAGGTCGACAATTGGGAGACACCGAGCGTCACGGCGAAGGTTCACCGGTATGTGCTTTCGTCGGCGAACCCCGGCGTGCTTTTCATTCCTGCTGGTCATGCCAACGGTTTCATGTCTCTGACCGAAGATGCCAAGCTCATGTTTTTTTCCACCTCGACCCTTGAGGAAAGCCGCGACGACGACGTTCGCTACGACGCACGGCACTGGAACCCATGGGACGTGGTGGAACGCTGACCTCAAACCAGACACAGGAGCTCGGAATAATGACGGATGTACTCGTGATAGGCGGCAGTGGAATGCTCGGATCGATGGTCGTGGACGTGCTTCGGCGCGAACCAGGGCTTAGAGTCTCTGCGACGGTCCGGAGTCAGGCAGCGGCTGCGAGACTCGGCGGCATCTTTCCGGAGGTCGACTGGCGCATGCTGGATGCCGGCTTCTCAGATCGAATTCGGGAGGCTATTGCCGGGGCGCGCTGGATTGTGAATGCAGTAGGGATCACCAAACCTTACGCCCACGATCAGAACGCAGGGGAGGTCGAGAACGCTATCCGCATCAACTCGGTTTTTCCCTACGAGCTTTCCGCCGCCGCAAGGCATAATGGCGCAACGGTCCTGCAGATTGCAACCGATTGCGTGTACTCGGGGCAAAAGGGGGCCTACTCGGAGAAGGATCCTCACGACCCGCTGGACGTCTATGGCAAAACCAAGAGCCTGGGGGAGACCTTGCACTCCGAGACGCAGTGCATTCGCTGCTCGATTATCGGTCCCGAGCTGGGTGCGCGAGCCTATCTCTTTGAGTGGTTCCGATCTCAGGCTAAATACGCGGAGATTAAGGGTTATGTGAATCATCAGTGGAATGGGGTTACGACCCTGCATTTCGGGAAGTTGTGCGCTGGACTTATTAAGTCCCGCATAGCACTGCCTCATGTCCAGCATGCCATCCCCACGGCAACCATTTCGAAGTACGAGCTGCTGAAATGTTTCGCAGAGCAGTTCGACCGGCGTGACATCACAATCACCCCCACCGAAGCCAGCACAGTAGTAGACCGCACCCTCTCGACTGCCCATCATGACGCGAACCGGGAACTGTGGCGGGCGGCAGGATACGACCAGCCTCCAACGGTTCCGCAGATGGTTTCTGAGCTTGCCAAGTTTATGCAGACGGGACCGTGGACCGAAAAAACATCCGTCGCAGCTTAGTTAGGGACTGCGTGTCCGCTTGCCGGTGTGCACGTCCGTGTTGGGGGGGAGGAGCCATGAGATGCCGCTTAAGGTGATGACAATCGTGGGCACGCGCCCTGACCTGATCAAGTTGTCGCGGGTTATCAGTGAACTCGACCTGCGTACACAGCACGTGCTCGTGCACACCGGCCAGAATCACGATTATGAGCTGAATGGAATTTTCTTCGAGCAGTTGGAAATTCGAAAGCCCGACCACGTGCTCAATTCGGTCGGCAGCACTACAGCCGAGACGATCGGCAACGTGATCGCGAGATCCGACGCGGTTATAGCCGCGGAGCGCCCTGACGCAGTTCTGATTTTGGGTGACACGAACAGCTCGCTTTCGGTGATCGCGGCAAAGCGGCGCAAGGTACCGGTATTTCACATGGAAGCGGGCAACCGTTCGTTCGACGAGCGGGTTCCCGAGGAAATTAACCGTAGGCTGGTCGACCACCTCAGCGATATCAATCTTCCGTACACTGAGCACGCCCGCCGCTATCTCCTGAGGGAGGGACTGCGACCGGAAACTGTCATCAAGACCGGCTCTCCGATGAAGGAGGTGCTGGAGCACTACCGCCCAAAGATCGAGGCCTCGGATGTGCTGCGTCAACTGAACCTCGTGCCAGGCGGATATTTCCTGGTCAGCAGCCACCGTGAAGAAAATGTTGACAGTGAAGTAAATTTCGGAGACCTCCAGGAGTCCTTAGGGTGCATCGCGGAGAAGTACCAGAAACCAGTCATAGTGTCGACTCATCCCCGTACTCGCAAACGCCTTGAAGAATTAGGCGTTCGGGACGTTCACGACTCTGTCCGGTTCCTTAAGCCGCTAGGTTTTTTTGAGTACGTAAGGCTTCAGATGAACGCTTATTGTGTGATCTCCGATAGCGGAACTATCACGGAGGAATCCTCCATCCTGGATTTTCCGGCGGTTACTATCCGGCAAGCGCACGAGCGGCCGGAGGGCATGGACGAGGGAACGCTCGTTATGTGTGGCCTGAGGGCCACACATGTGTTGCACTCCATTGATGTGGTGACCTCTCAGCGGCGGCCGGGAGAGCGTGCCTTCAGGCTGGTACCCGATTACGACGTAGACAATGTCTCGCAAAAGGTTGTGCGGATAATCATGAGCTATACCGATTATGTAAATCGCACTGTGTGGAGAAAGCCGACCTGCGAGGGATAATAACTACGCCCCCATTTTGCTCCGTTCTTGTGACACCCACTATTGCACCCTAAGCTCGCAGTGAACGAATTCCGTGCGCATCTTGATTCTGATCGACGATTATCTGCCCAGCATGAAATCAGGGGCGAAAATGATCCACGATCTGGGCCTGGAGTTGCTCCACCAAGGGCACGAGGTAATTCTGCTAACGCCCAGCCCAGTGATCGGCGCCACGGTGGAAGTCTCTGGGGAGCACGGACTGCAAGTCGTCCGCGTGAAAACGGATAAGCTAAAAGGCGTATCCAAGCTGCACCGCGCGTGGGCCGAGATTACGCTGTCCTCAACTCTCTGGCGGCGTGCCGGCACATTTCTTAAGGAGAACCCGTGCGATCTGATCATTTACTACTCTCCTACAATCTTTCTTGGAGCATTGGTCAGGAGGTTGAAGTTGCTCTGGCGTTGCCCTTCTTATCTCGTGCTTCGGGACATTTTCCCCAAATGGGCGGTGGAAGCCGGGGTCCTTCGCAAGGGGCTTCCGTATTGGTACTTCCGCTACAAGGAACTTGCTCAGTACAGAGCGGCCGACATGATCGGAGTGGAGTCGGCGGGCAATCTTGCCCATTTCTCCGGCGGACTGGGGGGTAGGAGGTTCTCAGTTGAGGTCCTGCCTTCCTGGGCATCAGTAAACGCCAACGGCGCAGGCAAGAGCGGATATCGCCGGCAACTTGGACTGGAGAACAAGGTCGTTTTCTTCTACGGCGGTAATATTGGCGTGGCGCAGGACATTGACAACATTGTGCGCCTCGCGAACGGCCTGAGAGAACACGACAACATCTTCTTCTTGCTCGTGGGAGAGGGGAGCGAGATAGTCCGCCTGAATCAATCTATTCGCGCTCTCGGGCTGCACAACATCAAGATTCGGCCGGCCGTGCCGGAGGAACATTATCTCGCCATGCTGCATGAATTCGATGTGGGTATCCTCAGCCTGCATCGAAACCTTACGAGCCACAACTTTCCGGGCAAGATGCTCGGTTACATGTCCTGCGGAAAGCCGGTTTTGGCGAGCATTAATCCCGGAAATGACATCCGCCGCGTTCTGGAGGAAGCCGGGGCTGGGTTGTGCTGTGATAATGGTGATGACGAGCAGCTCCGCGAGGCTGCCGTTCGGTTGGCGTATGACCCCACAATGCGCGAAGCGATGGGCAGAAATTCCCGCCTCCTCCTGGAGACCAAATACTCTGACCGGGCGGCCGCTGACCAGATCCTGAGCCACTTTCGCACTTGATCAGCATCGGCCTGAGTCTCGGGGATGCGAGCAGCGCTGGGCTGAAATGGTTAGCAAAAACCGCCGTGATTGATTCGAAGCTGAGATTGAAGCCTGCTCAGGGAGTATTTTTCTCGTCGGCGGAGGTTGTCGTCGAGTTGCTGCGCGAGCGGCTGGTGAAGTTGGCAGGGGAGAAGCCGCGGTTTGGCTCAGGTCAGCACCACTGGTTGTGCCGAATGTTCCGGGTAGGCCAATGGCGAGTTAGCGTCTAAGACACTCTCGCTTTCGATCAACGGAGATATAAATGTACGATTATGCCGTCATAGGAGGCGGTATCGTGGGGGTTTCGACCGCGATGCAGCTTCTGGAAGCACGGCCGGGCAGGTCGCTCGTCTTGTTGGAAAAAGAAAGCGCCCTCGGCAAGCACCAAACAGGGCACAATAGCGGCGTCGTTCATGCCGGTGTGTATTACTCGCCGGGCAGCCTGAAGGCGCGATTCTGTAAGCAAGGGGCAGCTGCCACAGCCCGGTTCTGCGAAGAGAACAATATTCCCTTCGAACGATCTGGAAAGCTCATTGTGGCCACGGACGAGTCTGAGGTCGGCGCTCTCAACGCTCTGGCCGCTCGGTGCGACGAAAACGGCATCGAGATCGAGATGCTCGATGCATCGGAACTAAAGCGGAGAGAACCGCACATCCGTGCCGTCGCAGGTTTCCTGGTTCCCGCCACAGGAATTACCGATTATGTTGCGATTGTCAAAGCAATGGGTACCAGGATCACGGCGTCCGGAGGCGAGATTCGCCTCAACACCTCCGTTGTGAACATCCGCGAGAGCAGCGAAGTCGTCGATGTAATAACGTGTTCCGGTGAGATCCGGGCCAGGTTCGTCATTGTTTGCGCAGGAATTCAGGCAGACCGGCTGGCGCGCATGTGCGGCATTGAAGCGGATTTCCGTATGGTGCCGTTCCGCGGCGAGTATTATCGGCTGCCTGCTTCGAAAAACGGCCTCGTGCGGCACCTGGTCTATCCCGTGCCTGATCCGGACCTGCCTTTCCTCGGTGTTCACCTGACCCGGATGATCGGCGGCTACGTGACTGTGGGGCCGAACGCGGTCCTGGGCATGGCGCGCGAAGGATATCCGCGCTTCTCATTCAATCAGCGAGACACGCTGGAAACTATTTCCTTTCCTGGCTTCTGGGCGATGGCCAGGCAGCATTTCGGCTTTGGCGTGAAGGAGATGTGGAACGCGATCTACCGGCGCGGCTATCTAGCGGTCTGCCAGCGCTATTGCCCCGAGCTGACATTGGACGACCTCGAGCCTTATCCCGCCGGCATCCGCGCTCAAGCGATCATGAAAAACGGCACGTTGGTGCACGATTTTCTGATTCGTCAGACCACTCGGACATTGCACGTCTGCAACGCGCCATCCCCGGCAGCAACTTCAGCTATCCCTATTGGCCAACATATTGTGGATTTGGCTCTTGGTGGCCGGCAGGATAAGCTCAACAACTCAGGAGTGCAAACGAGGGAAATTCAGTGAAATAACTCGTGACCCGGGCAGTTCAGCAGCCGGTTAAAGTCGAAGATGCCCTTGCGAGAGCGAGGGCATTTTTGTTTGTGAGCTTTATTTAGGTCAAGGGGCGGAGTCAGGCACGTTGTTTTCAGTGGTTCTAAACGGCTGACACTTTAGCGGAGAGGAACTGAAGTAAGGTAACAGGGCGCGGTAAATTGTCATTGAGCACACCGACCGCATATGCGACCGTGCCCTGCGAATTGATGCGTGTGGCGCGAATATTCCCGGTGCGAGCTCGTCGACAGTTTTATGACGTTGTTGATCGACTTCATTCAGGGTCAGGCGGGTGCGGGCCGCTCTGCATGCGAACCATGATAGCGCTAAAGGACGGGGGGCGATGTCCGCTAAGTCGTTGATTTTATTTGGCGTCCC
>JASHPM010000494.1 GCA_030038115.1 Acidobacteriaceae bacterium
GGACCGGGCTGGGGCGGATGGGGACCTCCGCGGACGGTTTCGTTCACGACCGAAAGCGTGGAGCTGGAGCCGAGCCAGGTGACGGGAATGATCACCGCACTGAACTCGCCGGACTTTACGCTGGGCTTCAACCAGGGTCCGTGGTTTGCGCCCTGGCCGATGGCGACGGCGAATGCGTTCACCTTCGATGTGATTACTAGCTCGGGGACGACGTACCAGGGCTTCACCCCGGAGAGCTTCGACGGGCTGGCGACCCAGGACTTCGTGTCGGTGAACGGCTGGCTGTTCCCGCCGGCGAGCTCTGGGGGGTCACCGCAGATTGCGGCGCAGCAAGTAACGCTGCACTCGGGAGGGTGGTTCTGAGAGGCAGGGAACAGGGAGCAGGGAACAGGGAACAGGGAACAGAACAGCGGGGTCCGGTTGGGGCGGGGTGAATGCCTAAGACCGGGCCCTGTTGCTGTTTAGCTGAGCGGAGGTGGGGGTGGTGGGACGGGCGCACCCGCGGGCGGCTTCGATTTAGCTTCGTGGATTGTTTCGGCGGCGAGTTTCTCCGCGGTGGCGAGGGCGTCGGCGGCGGGGACTTTGACGTCGGGCTCGACGCCGGTTCCTTCCCAGTTGGTTTTGGTGATGGGATTGATGGCGCTGGCGAAGGGCACGCCGACCATGAAGTAGTCGGCGACGAGATGGCCGCTGACGGGATGCGCACCACCGCCGGTGGTTTCACCGACGAGGGTAGCGCGCTTTTGGGTCTTGAGGTCGTAGCAGAACTCTTCGCCGCCGGAGAAGGTGCGCTTCGCGGTGAGGACGAAGACAGGCTGCGCAGTGAGGCGCTCGCCAGGAACGTACGGGAGGGTCCAGAACTGCGTGGTGGTGTTCTCGTGGCGGTTGTAGAGGTCGTTGAGATGGGTGGGATGGTCGAATAAGTAGCTGGCGATGAAGGAGACCATTTCCGGGTGGCCGCCGCCGTTGTCGCGCAGGTCGAAGATGAGCGCGTCGGTGTGCGCAACGAAGGCCATGGCTGCGGCGGCGGTGGGCGCGCAGACATCGACGGGCATGAAGCCGTCGAATTTGATATAGCCGATGTTGCCGGGAAGGATCTCGACCTTATCAAACGCACAGTTGTCGCGGAACATCTGCTGGTGCATGCGCGCGATGTCGTCGGCGCTGGGTTCCTCCGGGCGCGGCGGCATTTTAAAGGGAGTGAAGTTGACGCGGAGATGGTGGTCGTGGCTCACGGCGCGGAGATCATCGGTGAGTTTCCCGGCAAAGGCATCGCCGTCGGCGATCGCGTTATAGTCGCCGGCCTTCACGTGGGCGTTGAGGGCGTCGATCATCTGCTTCGCAAGGGCGGCGTCGACGTAGTACTCATCGAGGTTGGAGTCGATGCCATCGATGACGCGCTGGCGGAGGGCCGCATCGAGGACGACGTTGGCGGGAGTGGCTCCGGGCGGCGCTGCGTGGAGATCGAAACTCTCTACTGTGGGAGGATTGCCCGCCTTCACGATCAGGTCGCCGAGCGCGGTGGTGGCGCTGTTCTTCTCCCTGACACGAACACGAATGTGCAGGGGCTCGCTGCTCTCGATGGAGAGGAGATCGAATCCGCCGGTCTGATTGCGGAAAGAGATGAGGGCATCGGCGGTCTTCGAGGGATCGACGGTTTTGACATACGCTTCGATGCGGGCGCGATCGCCGCTGTTGAAGGCATCCAGCCAGGCCTGGAGTGCGTGGCCGGCGGGCGTGTCAGGGATGACGGGCTGCTGCGCACAAGCGTGGGAGGCGAGCAGGAGGAGCGGCAGAAAGCAACGCAGGAGCGATCGCATGCGAGAGCACCTCGGCGTGGAGGATTATTCCTGGATTGTACGCGGGCTGCTTAATCACCCCTCACGGATTCCCATTGGCGGGAATGGGCGGAGGCGAAGATGGCGTCGATGACGGCCATGTTGGCGATGCCTTGCTCAAGGGGAACGGGGAGCGGAGTGCCTTCAAGGACGGCGCGGGAGAAGTCGTCTCCCTGGAGGGTGTATTGGTCGGCGGTGGGGAAGGTTTCGGTGGAGATGCTGGAGCCGAGGATGTCGCTGCCGTCGTCGATGAAGAGGCGGGTGGGGCGGTCGGTGGGGGCGTTGAAGGGGATTTCGATTTCGATGCGGCCTTTAGTGCCGAAGAAGTGAACGCGCTGGTATGGGACGAGCTGCGTGCCGCAGGTGAAGATGGCATGACCCGCGGGGAAGTCGAGGAGCGCGGAGGTGAGCCGGTCGGTGCGGAGTCGCGGGTCGCGGTCGAGGAGGGCGCAGACGCGGGTGGGCTCCTGGTGGAAGCCGGTACGCGCGGCCTGGATGCAGTAGCAACCGATGTCGTAGAGGGCGCCGCCGCCGGTTTCGGGGATATTGCGGATGTTGGAAGGGTCAGTGTTGAAGTAGCTGAAGAAGGCGGCGATGGAACGGAGCGCCCCGATGCGGCCTTCGTCGAGGAGGGCGCGGAGGCGCAGCCACTGCGGGTGGGAACGGATCATGAAGGCTTCGCCGATGAGGACGCCGGTGCGGTCGCGGACGGCAAGGAGAGACTGAGCTTCGGCGAGGTTCATGCTGAGGGGTTTTTCGCAGAGCACATGCTTGCCGGCTTCGGCGGCCCTGATGGTCCAGGGTACGTGGAGCTGGTTAGGGAGCGGGTTGTAGATGGCATCGATGGAGGGGTCGGCGAGAAGCTCTTCGTAGGAGCCGTAAGCGGTGGGGATGTTGTGTTGGGCGGCGACGGCGCGGGCTTTGGCGAGATCGCGCGAGGCGATGGCGGCGACGGTGGAGAGCTGGCCGCGCTGCATGGCGGGAATGACTTTTCTGACGCCGATGCTGGCGGTGGAGAGGACGCCCCAGCGGAGCTTTTTCATGGAAACAGGGTAAAGCCGGAAGCCGGAAGCTGGAAGCTGGTAGCTGGTAGCCAGCACCCAGCATCAGCCAGCTTCAGATGCCGGCCTGGGTGAGCATGTCGCGGACGCTGGCGCGCCAGCGCTGGAGTTCGACGCGGTCGCCGAGCTTGAACTGCTGCGCGGCTTCGGCGAGGGTGATGCGGCGGGAATAGAGCTCGTCGGTGACGCGATCGGCAAGGTCGGGGAGGAAGAGGCTCTTGCCGCCCTGCTGGGCGATGGTTTCCGGCATGGAGCTGGACTGGTAGAGCTCAAACTTGTTCTCGGCGCCGAAGTAGCCATTGCGAATGATATGGACGACGCCGGTGGTCATGGTCTCCATGTAGCTTTTGAGGAGCTCGAGAGAGTCGCGCTGGCGGTTGATGACCCACAGCGTGACAAGGGGACGGGCGAGCTCCTTGAGGGATTCGAGAAGGATGGCGCCGTGGCGGTGCACAGCGTCGTTGTTGCGGGCCGGGGTGTTGATGACGAGGGCCTTGAAGGGATTGGCGTCGCAGGTGTTGATGAGGCTGATCCAGCCATCGACGTCATCGAGGCTGGCGACCTCGCCCTCGACGGTGCGACGGTAGGATTTCCAGACATCAGGGTTGGTGGTGTCCGCTTCGAGGAGCCGGACGTAGCGATGCTCGGTGGTGAGGTAATCGAGCACGGCCATGGCGGTGAGGGATTTACCCACACCTCCTTTGCTGCCGCTGACAAAGACGATGGGTTGATTCATGGGAAATTCCTACGGCTTGTTATGGTTGGACGCAGATTCGGGAAGACCCAGAAATTCGAGAGTACACGGGAGTGAGGGACGGGGCAACCGGGAAAAACAGGGTTCAGCGCTCAGCGATCAGCGTTCAGAAAAACAGGGCAGGAGACAGGAGGCGGGAGGGATCAGAGATGGCCGCCGCCGACGAAGTGGACGATTTCGAACTTGTCGCCGCCGGCGATGGGGGTTGAGGGCCAGGAGGGGCGGGAGACGATGACGCCGTTGTGTTCGACAGCGACGCGGTCGGGCAAGAGGCCAAGAGCGGTGAGCAGATCCTGGAGGGTGGCGCCGGCGGCGAGTTGGGGGAAACTGCGGGGCTGGCCGTTGATGAGGACGTCCATGGGAACAGGCTACAGGGGAGGAGCGGCGTACTGGTAGCTTGTGGAGTCAGCGGAGGACGCGCCAGATTTCCCAGCCGAGACTGCCGAGAATGACAAGCACGGTTTCAAAGAGGAGGGCAAAGGCGAGGCCGCGGAATGCGCCGAGGTTGATCTCTTCAGAGCCGTCGGCGTGTGTGTGGGATTGGTCGTCGGCGGTGAGGTCCTGAAGGTCGATCGGAATTTCGATGTAATGCACGGCCATAAAT
>JASHPM010000495.1 GCA_030038115.1 Acidobacteriaceae bacterium
ATCGGCCTCGAAAAAGGACAGGCGATTGCCCGGTTCAGCCCCTCCCACTTTCAGCATGGCGCGAACGTCGGCCTCCCGCCCCAGCGATCGCACCGTCGTCCGCACCTGATGTCCCGCTGCCAGCAGCTGCAGGATGCAATGGCTCCCGATGAAACCCGATCCTCCGGTCACCAGAACTATGCTCACCGCCGTCCCCTATTGCTCATCGTTCAGTTTCTCCTTCGAGGATTATCCACCTCGTGCGCCACGCCCCGGGCTGCTTGGTTGCCGCCAAAGCCTGGACCACCCTCTGCGGATAGCACGACCCCACAGACTTCCGTGCCCAACCAACACCCCACCCACTGGCGGCAGCTGACGCGCTTCTGTTAGCAGGGCAGTAAACACAAGCCCCCGCGCCCGCATCCGATTCACTGAGTGGCAAGTTTCTCGGAATTCCAGGATTAACGGACGACAAATCTCTCCAGGAGCACAGAATGAAACGCCTTGCAACGCTCTTCGGGCTTTCCTTTTTACTGGCGCTACCGTCATGGCTGGTGGCCCAGGAGAATAACGGACCGACGCACGGAGAAGCCGGAATCTACGCGGATTACCTTCACTTCAGTCCGGGCGGAACCGCCGCCACCAACTTTGTTGGTGCGGGTGGACGCGCCGCTCTTCGCTTCCGCTGGGTCGCTCTGGAAGCGGAAATGAACTACGACTTCGCGCGCAATTTCACCACCACCTACACCACCGGTTCCGGTACCACCGCGACAACTACATTCGTGACGACAAGTGTTCGCCCCCTCACCGGCCTCTTCGGGCCCACCTTCTACGCGGGCAGCGGAGTGATGCGCGCATTTGTCACCGGTAAAGTCGGCTTCATCGACTTCAGCACCAATAACACCGGCGTTGTCTCGGGATCCACCTTCACCAGTTCCGTAGCCGGCGTCGGCGGACCTGGCACCCATGTTGCGCTTTACCCCGGTGGCGGGCTCGAAGCCTACATGGGACCCTTCGGCCTGCGCCTCGAAGCAGGAGATGAGGTCTATCTGAATAACGGCGCGTACAACAACCTCAGGGTCACCCTCGGTCCGGAACTCCGCTTCTAGCCAGCGTCGCTGCAAAATCACCCTCTGCAATCTACCGAAGACGCTCTCACCGGAGCGTCTTCTTCTTTCTCCACGCGCTGTTGTACAGTGGCAGACACTGTCCCTTCAGGAGTTTTTCCGATGCCGAACGGCCGTTCCGCGCTCGCTTCTGCCCTTGCAATCGTCTGCTTTGCCCTCGCTGCCGCCTCACTCCGCGCGCAAACCCCGTCTTCCACCCCCGCGGATAAATACATCTGGCTCGAAGACGTGAACAGCCCGCGCGCCATGGATTGGGTCAGGGCGGAAGATGCACGCACCGCTAAGATTCTCGAGGCCGATCCGCGCTTCGCAACCTGGCAGGAAGAGGCTCTCAAAGTCTCCGAGGATCCCAACCGTCTGCCCATGCCCGAGTTGCGCGGCAATCTCGTCTACAACTTCTGGAACGACGAGAAAAACGTCCGTGGCCTGCTCCGCAAGACCACCGTCGTCGACTATGCCAATCCCAACCCGCACTGGCAGACGGTCCTCGACATCGACGCGCTGGGCAAGCAGGAAAACACCAGCTGGGTCTTTCACGGAATGTCCTGCCTCTATCCGGGCGACGAGTACTGTGTGTTCGATCTCTCCGTGGGCGGCGAAGACGCATTCACCGCCCGCGAGTTCGATCTCAAAACCGACAACTTCGTCGACGGCGGCTTCGCCTCGCCTCACAGCAAGCAGAACATCAGCTGGGAAGACAAGGACACGGTGCTGATCGAGCGTGACTGGGGTCCCGGCACCATGACCAAATCCGGTTACCCCTTCATCGTGAAGGAGTGGAAACGCGGCACTCCCCTCAGCAGTGCGAAGGAGGTCTTCCGTGGCGAGCCCAGTGACATTCAGGCCGCGGCTCTCGTAGCTCACGACGCGCAGGGCGATCACGCCACCTTTTTCCTTCGCGGCATCTCGTTTTTCGAAATCCGCTGGTGGATCCAAACCCCGGCTGGCCTCAAAGAACTGGCCATCCCACGCAAAGCTACTCCGGCCGGGCTGCTCGACGGCCGCATGATGATCGATCTCCACGAGGACTGGACGCCGAATCCCGGCGGTCCCAAATTCACCCAGGGTTCCCTCCTCGCCGTGCGCCTCGCCGACGTCCTGCGCGACCCTGGCCACCTCCATCCCACCGTCGTCTTTGCGCCCACAACCGATGAGTTCCTCGACGGCTACGCCACTACTCGCTCGCGGTTGATCGTCGTCACCCTCAAGCACGTCCTGGGCCGGGCTTACGTCTACACCCCCACCGGCAAAGACGGATGGTCCCATAAGGCTCTGGACGTCCCGGAGAACAGCTCCATCGAGATTGTCACCGCCAGCGATACCAGCGAAGCTTTCTTTCTCCGGTCGGAGAGTTTCCTCACTCCGCCCTCGCTCTTCGCCGGCAATGCAGCCACCGCCCACCTCACCCTGGCCCGTTCGCAGCCGCCGCTCTTCGATGCCTCCCATGACATCACCGAGCAGTTCTATGCAACCTCCAAAGACGGCACTAAAGTCCCGTACTTCGTCGTCCATCGCAAAGACATGCAGCTCAACGGGCAGAATCCCACCCTGCTCAACGCCTATGGCGGCTTCGAAATCTCCTCAACCCCCAACTATGAAGCTGTGCGCGGCAAGCTCTGGATTGAAAAAGGCGGCGTTTTCGTCCTCGCCAACATTCGCGGTGGCGGAGAGTTCGGTCCAGCGTGGCATGAGGCCGGCCTCAAGACCCATCGCCAGCGCATCTACGACGACTTTGCCGCCGTCGCCGAAGACCTCATTACGCGCAAAATTACTTCCACTCCTCACTTGGGCATTGTGGGCGGCTCCAACGGCGGTCTTCTCATGGGTGTCGAGATGACGCAGCACCCCGGCCTCTATGGCGCCATCGTCATTCAGGTCCCGCTGCTCGACATGCTTCGCTACGAGCAGATCGCCGCCGGCGCCAGCTGGGTCGGTGAATACGGCTCCGTCAGCGTGCCTGCGGAACGCGCCTTCCTCGCCAGCATCTCGCCTTACAACCAGCTCAAGCCCGGCGTGAAATATCCCGAGCCCTTCATCTTCACCACCACACGCGACGATCGCGTCGGCCCGCAGCACGCACGCAAGTTCGCCGCCAAAATGGAGGAGTACCACGAGCCCTTCCTGTACGACGAAATCACCGAGGGCGGCCACGGCGCCGGTGCCGACCTGAAACAACAAGCTCACACCCGCGCCGAAATGTATGTCTATCTCGCCGAAAAGCTCATGGGGCCTGGCTCGTCACCGCAGTAACAGGAACGCAAACGCAGATTGGAGATCGGCAGCGGCACGCGGGCACTCGGACGCTGGTTCGACAGACGCAGTTCGTTGCCTTTCGCACCTACGCTAAGTTACTCGTGACTTATTTCCGTCATTTCACAACGGCAATTGTCATCGCATTGTCACCGACAAGCCAGGTCCATAAGGTTGCTGGTGCCTCGCCTCATGAGTTACCCGGATAGTTGTATTCTCGTTACCCCTTCCCATCGCTAGACTAGCGGCGGAATCTCACCACCCTGCCGTCTCCCCATCACCGGCAGCAGGGCGTAAATACGCTGAGATTGATCGCCGATTTCAAAGGGCTGGTCTATGCGATTCAAAGGCCCAACTGCACTCCTCGCTCTCGCTGCCCTGGCTGTCGGCGCCCACGCTGAGAACATCACCGGCGCCATCCTTATTAAGAAGAAGCTCACCAGACGCAGTGTCACCCCTGCTGTCTCTGTGTACCAGCGCGGCACTATCGTGCAGCTTGGCGAAGATACTCCGTCTGACCCTCTTGCTTTCGAACGCTCCCGCGTCGTGATTTACCTCGAAGGTCCTGCCCCTGCCGGCGCCCTTCCCGCAGTCAACCCCGTTCCACAGGTCGCGCAGCTCGATCGTCGATTCTCGCCCGATCTCCTTGTCATCCAGGCTGGATCCACCGTCTCCTTCCCCAATATGGATCCCATCTTCCACAACATCTTTTCTTTGTCCAAAGCGAAGTCCTTCGATCTCGGAAGCTATGACCGCGGCCAAACCCGGAAAGTTCTCTTTCCCAAACCCGGCATCGTCGACGTCTATTGCCATCTCCATCCCAACATGGCTGCTACCATCGTTGTCACTCCCAATCGCTGGTACGCGCGCGCCGATGGTTCAGGACGGTACCGCATCCCCGATGTACCGCCTGGTCAATACACCGTCGTCGCCTGGCACAAGTACGCCGGCTTCTTCCGCAAAACCATCGTCGTTGAAGCCGGCCACGACTCCGTCGCCGATTTCTTCATTCCGCTGGAAGCGAACGACAACCAGGAGGTCCCGATAAAAGATCACGCCGTCGACGTCGGGAATAACCAGTGACCACTCGCTTCCGCACCCGCGCTTTCCTGCTCTGCTTCATCCCGTTCGCGATCCTGCTGGCGGGTAGCTTCTGGACAATCCAGCGCTATGTGGAGTTGACGGTACGCCACGGCTTGCGGACCTCTTTACGGGAAAACCAGGCAGCGATCGCCAACATCCACGCCAAAGGCGACCTGCAGAACAGCCGCTTTCTCAAAGTGGCGGGTGAAAACGCCGCGCTCAAAGCCGGCATCGAATTACTCCTCTCTAATCCCGGAAGCGCGGCCGCGCGCAGAACGGTAGAGGATCAGTTGCGCGAGCTCGGCGAGCACATGGGCTTCGACATTCTTGTAGTCTCCGCTCCCAATGGCACACCCCTGGCCGGGGTCATTCGCCGGCCTGACGATGCCAGCGGGCAGAGTCAGCTCGCTCCTCTGGACACCGCTTCGCTCGACCGTGCCCACACAGGTCTCCTCATGCTCGACGGCAAAACCTTCCAGGTCGCCTCCGTCGCCATCGATCAGGACGACGGCAATATCGGCTCACTTTCCGTTGGCGAGTTCTTCAGCTTTTCAGAGCTCACCACTCCCGCGGTCGTCATCCATGATGGCAAGGTCATTGCGTCCAACATCCCGAACCTTCCACTCACAGCTCTCACCGCAAGCCTCGCCGGTTGCGGCGATCAGTCGGAGTGCGATCTTCGCCTCCAGGGGGCCAACTGGATTTCAGCCCCCATGCAGTCCTGGAACGGCGGCTACCTCCTGCGCAGCCTGGAGAACGTCGATGCCGCGATGGCTCCGCTGCAGGCCGCGCTGCACAAGCTGTTCCTCACCCTGGCTCTCGCTTCCGTCCTGGTTGCGCTCCTCTGCAGCATCGCGTCTGCGCGCTCGATCGTCAAACCCATCGCCGCCGTCGTTTCTCATCTCCGCCATGCTGCACGCACCGGCGTCCTCGCCGAGTTCCAAGGCCCTCCCTCCTCCATCCTGGAGATTCGCGAGCTGGTCCGGATCTATGACCGCGCCGCGTCCTCGGTTCGCGCTGCCGGTGAAGATCTGCAAACTGCCTACCTGGAATTTGTCGGCTCTCTCGCCAATGCGCTCGATGCGCGCGACGGTTACACTTCCGGCCACAGCCAGCGCGTCAGCCATCTTTCCTGTGCCATCGCGTCCGCTCTGCAGCTTCCTCCGGCCGATGTCGAGCGCATCCGCATCGGCGCACTCCTCCACGACATCGGTAAAATCGGCATCGCCGATCGCGTTCTGCAGAAGCCCGGCCGCCTCACAAAAGAGGAATGGGATCTCGTCAAACAGCATCCCGTCATCGGCCGCCGCATTCTCGAGGGCGTTCATGGCTTCGCCCCTTACCTCGCGGCTGTCGAGCTTCATCACGAAAACTGGGACGGCACCGGCTACCCACGAGGTCAGTCAGCTTACGAAACACCCATTGACGCGCGCATCATTCACGTCACCGATGCTTACGATGCCATGACCACCGATCGTTCCTACCGCCGCGCTATGACTCACGAACGAGCCATCTCCATCATCACGGAAAACGCCGGCAAGCAGTTCGATCCCCGCGTTGTGGCGATCTTCCTGAGCCTTCCTCCTGAAACTCTCACCCGCTCATCGCCCTTGTTCCAGACGTCCGTTGACGCGTATGAGCCGGAGACAGCGGTAGTGGGATGAAGAAGCTCACCCGCCCTTGCCTGCTGATCTGCCTCGCCAGCGCATTCGCGGCCCAGCCTTGTCTCTTTGCGCAGGAAGCCAGCGCCGGCTTCGATTTTCGCGAAAGCCTCAGCGCCCTGGGCCTCGATTCGAACGTGTTGTCCGCTCCCCCTCGATCCGGCTCCCCGTTCGCCGCCGGTTTCCGCTCCGTCACTTATCCCACCTGGAAGATCAGCCCGAACTGGGGTGTCACGGGCGCGCTGCAATTCGTCACCCGTCCCTATTTCTATGAGGACTTCGACACTACCGGCTACGGCGCCAAAGGCTACATCCTTCAGTCGACCCTCAACTACTCGCGCCTGTCCGATAAAGGCTCGCTCCTCTTCCGCGCCGGTGTCCTGTCCACCGCCTTCGGCTCTTTCCTGCTTCGCTACGACGACGCCGACAATCCTCTCGTCGATATGCCGCCTCAATACGGCTACTACTATTCCCCGGTCTCCACCTCCGGCCTCCCCGGAGCGCAGATCGACGCCACCCGCGGCAAATGGGATGGCCGCCTCCAGTTCGCCAATTCCTCCCCCGCCAACCCGCGCAGCCTCTTCGCTCACGACCAGTACGGCAACTGGGCCGGCGGCGCAGGCTATACCATCCGCCAGGGCTTTCGTGTCGGCGTCGACGCTTACCGTGGCCCTTACCTGGATCGCCAATCCCCGTATTTCTTCTGGGGCGAAAAGAATCCGAGCACTCTTCCGGCTACCGGTCTCGGCGTTGACGCGGGCTGGGCCCACGGACACACCAGCGTCCAGCTCGAAGAAGACCACTTCGTCATGCCCTACACCGTCATTCCCACTTTCCGCGAATCGGCGGGGTACATTGAGCTCAAACAAGTCCTCACACCGCGCTGGTATCTCGCCTTCCGCCCCGGCTATACCGCCGCCAGTGCCGGCGGCGACGTCCGCTGCTGGGAGATGGCCGCCGGCTTCCGCCCCAATCGATTCCAGCTCATCAAGGTCGATTACGAAATCGAGCACTACACCCAGGGTGCCCCCACCAATCAAAGCACGCTGGCAGTTCAATGGGTCACCACGTTCCACAGAGCCTTCGGGCTGAATTGACGGCCCGCACGCACGCCGCCACGATCCTTTCCACCACCATCTCCATTCGTCCCGGCATGCGAGACCTCGGACTGCCTCGGACTCTTCCAGTTAAACGTTTTAGCTTGACGCCGGGTTCGTCGGTCCATTAGCATTTGCCTTCGTCCGAGGTGTCTATGCAGTTCCTTTCCTTCTCCACGCAGCGCCTTCTGCGCTGCGCCTCTGCCGCGTTGTTCGCCGTGTCGCTTTCCGCATGGGCTCAGGAGGGCGCTCCGAGGCCCAAACCCGACACTCGCCCCTGGATGAATCAATCGCTTTCGCCGGATGAGCGCGCCGATCTCGTCATGAAAGAAATGACGCTCGACGAAAAGATGAATTTCGTCCATGGCACCGGCTGGAACGGTCTCCGCCCCGACGCCGAAATCCCAAAGGGCTCTCTCGGCGGCGCCGGATATGTTCAGGGCGTCCCCCGTCTCGGCATTCCCGGCATCAACCAGGCCGACTCCGCCGTCGGCGTTCGCCTCGCCGCCCAGGGCAGCCACTACGCCACCCTGCTGCCCTCCGTACTGGGCGCCGCATGCAGCTGGGATAAGGACGCGCTCTTCCTGTTTGGCTCCGTCATTGGCCGCGAACTCCGCGACATGGGCTACAACATGTCCATCGGCGGCGGTGTCGACCTTGCCCGAGACCCCCGCAACGGCCGCAACTTCGAATATGCCGGCGAAGACCCCATCCTCGCCGGAACCATGGTCGGCCAGCTCGCCAGCGGCCTCCAGGCCAACAGAGTCATGGGTGACATCAAGCACTACGCTTTCAACGACCAGGAAACCGGCCGCACCATCGTCAACGTAAAAATCGATCAGCGCGCCGCCCGCGAAAGCGACCTCCTCGCCTTCCAGATCGCCATCGGCATGGCCCATCCCGCCGGCGTCATGTGCTCCTATAACAAGGACACCATCACTCCTCCGGGTGGCACCGACTGGTCCTGCGAAAACGACTACCTCCTCAACCAGGTCCTCAAGAAAGATTTTGACTTTAAGGGTTTCGTCCTTTCCGACTGGGGTGGCACCCACTCCACCGTCCACGCCGCGCTCGCCGGCCTCGATCAGGAGCAGCCCGGTTCACAATACTTCGGCGATCCCCTCAAAACTGCCGTCCAGAACGGCCAGGTCCCCATGTCCCGCCTCGATGACGCCGTTCATCGTGTCCTGCGCAGCATGTTCGCCAACGGCGTTATCGACGATCCGCCCGTCCCCCAGGTTGTCGACCCCTTTCGCGGCCGCGACGATGCCGAGCACATCGCCGACGAGAGCATCGTCCTCCTGAGAAACGCCGCCAATGTGCTTCCCCTTGACGCATCATCCCTGCACTCCATCGCCCTCATCGGCTCCCATGCCGACGTCGGCGTGCTCTCCGGCGGCGGCTCCGCGCAGGTCGACGCGCCCGGCGGCAACGCCATCAATCCTCACCCCGGCGGCGCGTACTGGATGGAGCCCGTCTACTTCCCCTCTTCGCCGCTGAAGGAAATCCGCAGGCATGCTCCCGGCGCAAAGATCGAATTCAACGACGGCTCCGATCCCGCAGCTGCCGCCAAATTCGCAGCCGGTTCGCAACTCGCCATCGTCTTCGTCAATCAGCCCATGAGCGAAGGGCGCGACGCAGCCACCATCTCCCTGCCCAACAACCAGGACGCGCTCGTCGACGCGGTCGCCGCCGCCAACCCCCACACCATCGTTGTTCTTGAAAATGGCGGCCCGGTCGCCATGCCCTGGGCCGATCGCGTGCAGGGCATCGTCGAGGCCTGGTACCCCGGCATCGGCGGCGCGCAGTCTCTCGCCAATATCCTCTTCGGCCAGGTCAACCCCTCCGGCCGCCTCGCCATCACCTTCCCCAAATCCGACGACCAGCTGCCTCACCCCCAGGTGCCCGGTATCAATCTCATCGCTCATCCCGGCCCCGGCCATCATCGCCCCGGTGAGCTCCCGCCCTTCGACTACGACGCCACAGAAGGTGTCCGTGTCGGTTACAAATGGTTCGAGTCGCAGCAGCTAACCCCGCTTTTCCCCTTTGGTTTCGGCCTCTCTTACACAACCTTTGAATTCTCCGGCCTCAACGCTTCTCAGCACGAAGTCACCTTCACGGTGAAAAACAGCGGCAGCCGCCCCGGAACTGAAGTCGCCCAGGTCTATGCCGTCCTGCCCGCTGCCACCGGCGAATCCACCTTCAGGCGCCTGGTCGCATGGGAACGCGTCGCCCTCGCTCCCGGCAAATCGAAGACCGTCATTCTGACCCTCGACCCGCTCTATCTCTCCATCTTCGACACCACCAGTAACGCCTTCACCCTGGCGCCCGGCGACTACACCCTCCTCGTCGGCTCCTCCTCCGCGGACACGCCGCTCGCCAGAACCGTCCACATCGAATAGAAACCGCAGTCCTCCGCAAACAACAACGGCTCCGCATCCTTACCGGAAACGGAGCCGCACTTTTCTGTGATTCGCCACCAGCTGCCAGCCGCTTTTACCAGCTACCGGCTACCGGCTGCTTCTCTCAGTTCGTCCCGAACAGCGCTCCCCCCGGCTGCGCAGGCGCCGCGCTCCCTGCGGGATGAGCCGCGGCAACCGCCTTCCCGCGCTCCGCCCCTGCCGTGCCGTCCAGCTCTACCTTGCCGGAGAAGATCGCGTTGTCTTCCACCGACAACCGTGCCGCTCGAATATCCCCATTCACCTGGCTGCCCGATCGCAGCTCGACCCTGCCTGCTGCGTGGATATCGCCCTGCAGCAATCCCTGCACCACCACATCGCGCGCAGTCACATTGGCAGTCACGCGCGCATTCGCGCCCACTGTCAGCTTGTGTTCGCTGAGCGTGATGGTGCCTTCGATCAGGCCCTCCACCACCAGATCCTCGTTGCCTTTTACTTCGCCACGAATCTGTACCGATTTCCCGATAACCGCCATTGCCTCTCCTGGCATTGCGCAGACACCCCTTTTCCCCTCGCTCTCAAGCTTTCTCCGCAATATACGCAACGCCACGCCTCGCCGCAAGACGATTGCCTGAAATTATGCCGATCGAGCCTGTCTTCCGCTTCCCGGCCACAACTCCGCCTGCATCGGCCACGCCGGTTTTTCCCCCCGCTCCGGAATCTCCGCGAACCGCTCGTCGAGCCCTTGATGGAACTGGGCGTCGTTCGGGTCCCGGGGCAAGAGCCCGTGCTTCTTCACCACCGCGCGCACCAGCGCCGTCATGCGCTCCTGATACGCCTTCGAAACGAACGCCCTCTCGCCATAGCGCGTCTCGTAGGCCTTCTCCAGCTCCGGGAAATGCTCCCGAATGAACCGCAGAAACACTGGTTTCGAGCATGGCTTCAGGAATAGCGGCTGCGCGGAAAAGAAGCTCGCTCCCGCCCTCTTCGCCCTCCGCGCCATCGCCTCCAGCGCCGCCGTTGTATCCGTAATCCCCGGCATCAGCGGCGAACACAGAATCCCCACCCGCAGCCCTGCGTCCCGCAATCGCGCGACCGTCCTGAACCGTAACTCCGGACTGGGCGCCCGCGGCTCCAGAATCCGCGCCAGCTTCGCATCCGGCGTCGTGATCGTTAGGTGCAGCATCAGCCGGTTCCGGCTCGCGATCCGCGTCAGCAAATCGATGTCCCGCTCGATCAGCGACGACTTCGTCACGATCCCCAGCCGCAGCCCCTGCCGCTCTGCAAACACCTCCAGCAAACTCCGCGTCACTCGCGCCCGCCGCTCGATTGGCTGGTAGGGATCGGTTGCCGTTCCCAGCGCGACGTATTCCCCCGGCCGCACCTGCTTCAGCTCCTGCCGCAGCAGCCACGCCGCGTGTTGTTTGATGTAAATTTCCCTCTCAAACAGCTCTGCCGGCGACAATACCTCACCCCCGGGCTGGCTCAGTCCGGGGCTGTTCGCCGGGGCCCCTGGCGAAACCGCCTTTGGTTCGCTGGGGTGGAGAAACTCATGTGTGTAGCGCGCATAGCAGTACCGGCACCCGAACTCGCACCCCCGGTACGGATTGATGGTCCACGCCATCCATGGCACCCGCGCCGACACCGTGCGGTTCAAAAGCGACCGCGGCGCCATCGTCCGGAACTCCACCAGGTGGCCTTCATCCGCCTTCTCACCCTGCGCCGCCAGCCGCGCAATTCCTGTCGGCCCCTGACCCAGAATCGGAAAAAGGGTGTCCTCGGCCGATATATTCGCCTTTTCTTCGCCCATCTCCAAAATCTACCCTGACCCGCGGCCCGAGGTCAAGTCCGCTCTCTGCGCCCGCTTTTCTCTCCGGGACTGCCGATAGGGTTAGCAGATTCGCTCGCTGCCTCGCGGGAATCCGCCAGCTCCGTTTGTGACCCGGCTCACTGACACGTCCCACATTCCATGTCACTCTTCCGCCGTCAACGTTACGAGGCAAAACAGCTCCTCCATCGCCTCGCGGCCGTTCTCGGAGGACCTTCATGGCCACCGTTCTTGTCACCTGGGCAACACGCTATGGATCGACCGAGGAGGTCGCCCATGCCATCGCCGACGATCTCCTCCGCCAGCGCTTTGCCGTGAACGCCCAGCCCATAACCGGCGTGGGCGCCCTCGAACGCTATGGCGCTGTCGTCCTGGGTTTCCCCCTTTACATGGGCCGCATGCACAAGGATGCGCGCCGCTTTCTTACCGCGCATTGGTCAGAGCTGAGCCAGCGGCCCGTGGCTCTCTTTGTCCTCGGCCCCTTCCATGCGGACGAGAAGGAATTCGCCGTGTCGCGCAACCAGCTCAGCAAAGAGCTCGCGAAATTCCCATGGTTCCATCCCGTCGCCCAGGAGGTCATCGGCGGTCGATTTGACCCCCAGAAGCTCGACTTCCCCTTTAGTTTCCTGCCGGCTCTTCGCAAAGTTCCAGCCAGCGACGCGCGTGACTGGGATGCCATCCACGCCTGGGCCGCCAATCTCGCCCCCGCCCTCCAGCATGCCTCGTCTCGTTAGCTCAGAGACTCTGTCTCCTGTCTCTTGCCTCCAGTCTCCCGCACTCTGTTGCCTGTTCCCTGTTGCCTGTTGCCTGCCTTTCACGCGACCATAATTTGCGGAGGAACCAAATCCATGGCCGACCTCAAAGGCACATCCATTACCTGGCTCGGACACGCCACCGTCCTCATCGTCACCCCGAAGAAAACCACCATCCTCATCGACCCCTTCATCGAGCACAACCCGAAATACCCGAAAGGCTACAAGCTCCCCGACAAAATCGATCTGCTCCTCATCACCCACGGCCACATGGACCACATCGCCGACGCGGTCCCCGTCGCGAAGAAACACGGTTCCATCGCCGTCGGCATGGTCGAGCTCATCGACTGGCTGCATTCAAAAAGCGTCAAAAATGAGCAGGGCATCGGCATGAATATCGGTGGTTCGCACAAACACGCCGACGTCACCCTCACCCTCACCGAGGCGCGCCACTCCTCCAGCATTCAGGATGGCGACAAGACCCTGTACGGCGGCGATCCCACCGGCTTCGTGATCGCCATCGATAACGGCCCCGTGCTCTACCACGCCGGCGACACTACCGTCTTCTCCGACATGCAGCTCATCCGCGACCTGTACCACCCCGACCTGGCCATGCTGCCCATCGGCGACCACTACACCATGGGACCGAAGGCCGCCGCGGTCGCCGCAAAATTCCTCGGCGCGAAGACCGTCCTCCCCATCCACTTCGGAACGTTTCCGCCGCTCGTCGGAACCCCTGCGGCGCTCGAAAAGGAACTCGCCGGCTCCGGCGTTTCGGTCATTCACACCGACCCCGGCAAGACGATCGGTTAGCGTCGGCCTGTGCTGTGCTCTCGCTTTCGCACACCATCTTCGAACGCTGCCGTAGTCCGGGACGGAGCAGCCCGAAACGGCCATGGCTGCGGGTATCCTGATCGTGGGAATCTCGGGGTCCGGCTAATTATGGGGAAAGTGGCGCTCACGTGGGTATTGAGTGCGCTGGTGGTGTGGAATCAGCCGGGCGCAACGCAGGTTGTGACCGCCGCATCGTCAGCGCCCATTCGGGGCCAATCGAAGAGTGTTGCGGGAAACGTGCATCGCGTCACCGGATGTGTGGTCGATGATGTGACGGGCAAGCCCCTGAGTGGCGCCAGGGTAACGCTCACGACCGTGTCTATGCAGGTCAGTTGCATCGGATGCGGGGTGCAGCCAGCTCCACCACCCCCGGCGCCGCCGCGTGTGAAAGTAACCGGAAGCGATGGGCGGTTCGCGTTTGAGGGTGTGCCCGAAAAGACCATCCAGGTGACCGCTGCAAAGGCGGGTTATCTGGACGTGATGAGGCCTCGGATAGACGCCCAGGTGGATCTCGTAGCCCTGACGAACAATCGGGATTTTGTGCTGCGGCTCGCGCCGGCGGCCTCGATTCGCGGCGTTGCTCGCGACCACACAGGCGCTCCGCTCGAGGACAACGGAGACATCGCCCTGTCCATTGTGACCTACTGGAACGGCTGGCCGCACACGCAATATGTCGGGCCGCCGAAGGGGGAGGCGGACGGAACCTGGCGCTTCGATGACCTGGAGCCCGGCCGGTATTTCATCCTGGCGAGCCCGCCGCGCGGCCGCCCCCAGCCGGAACGTACCGA
>JASHPM010000496.1 GCA_030038115.1 Acidobacteriaceae bacterium
CGCTGATCGCTGTGCGCTGAACGCTTCCCTTACTCCGTCCGCAGCGCCTCTACCGGATTCACGCTCGCTGCCGCCAGCGCCGGCCGCAGCGTCGCCACCACCACCGGCGCCAGCAGCGCCGCGATTGACACCGCATACACCAGCGGATCATTCGGCGTCACCCCATACAGCTGGCTCCGCAGCAACTGCGCCAGCCCCAGGGACACGCACGTTCCTGCCGCCAGCCCCAAGGCCGCCGGAACCAATGCCCGCCGCACGAACAGCAGCGCAATCTCCCTTCGCGTCGCCCCCAGCGCCATCCGCACCCCAATCTCCTGTGTCCTTTGCGCCACGAAATACGCCACCACGCCGTAGATCCCCACGCACGCCAGCAGCAATGCGATCCCCGCAAACGACGCCACCACCGCCATATTCAGCCGCGGCTGCGCCACCGCCTTGTTCAGGAGATCATCCATCGTCGCCACGTTGCCGATTGCCTGCTGCGCTCTCAGGCCGCGCACCACGCGCCCCGCCGCACGAAACAGCTCGTCCGGCGGCAACGTCGTTCTCACGATGAAATACCGGTTCGGCACACCGCCATGCCACTCCGCCGGCCAGTACACTTCCGGGCCCGCCGGCGCGGTAATCGATCCTCCCGTGCCCCTCACATTTCCCACAACCCCGATGATCTCGTGCGCTTCGCCGTTCACGATCAGGTGTCGACCAATCGGGTTCCCGCCAGGCGCATACTCCGCCGCCAGCGCCTCGTTCACCAGCACCGGAGTCTGCGCATCCCTGAGGTCCTCGCTCGTGAAAAACCTTCCCGCCAGCAACGGCGTTTCCATCGTGCCGAGATAATTCCCCCCGATGCTCCGATCCTCCGCATTAATCGCCGGCTGGTTGGGAATGCGCGGCAGCCAGTCTGCGTCGAAGTTGCTCCGCAAATGCCAGTTAACAATCGGTGGAGCATCGATCTCCCCCACCGCCGCTACGCCCGGCAACGCCGCCAGCCGTTCTTTCACTCCATCAAAAAAATCCCGCGTTGGCCCTGGCTTGCTGTCCCACGGAAGATTGACAGAGAACGTCAGCAAATGATCCGGCTCGAATCCCAGCGGGTTCTTCACCAGGTGCCACAGCGACTCCGCCAGCAGCGACGCCCCCACCAGCAAAATCAGCGACAGGCCCACCTGCACCGACACCAGCGCGCTGCGCAACCCATGCCCACTCCCGCCCAGCCGCGCCTCACCCCTCTTCATCGCGGTGTTCAGTCCCACCTTCCGGGTCTCGATCGCCGGCGCAATCCCAAACGCAATCCCCGTTCCCACTGAAACCGCCAGCGCAAACCACACCACCGGCCAGTTCATCTCCACCGTTCCCGGCGTGCCCAGCCGCCCCGGCAGCTTCGCCGCAACTCCACGCACCAGCGCAAACGCCGCCCCCACGCCCGCCGTGCCGCCGATCAAACCCAGCACCGTGCTTTCCGTCAGGAACTGCATCGTCATCCTGCCCGCCGATGCCCCCAGCGCCCGCCGCAGCGCCACCTCCCGCTGCCGCGTCGCCGCCCGCGACAGCAGCAGATTCGCCACATTGATGCACGCAATCAACAGCAGCAGCGCCGACGCGACCATCAGCACCAGCATCGCCCGCCGCATTCCACCGAAGCGATCCTCGCGCAACGTCTCACTGGTGAACTGCCACGTGCCATCGCTGTCCGGATGCTCCCGCCGCAGCTGCTCCCCGATGCGCTGCAAATCCTCCTGCGACATCTTCAGCGTCACGCCAGGCCGCAGCCGCGCAAACACGTTGATGAACCGTGTTCCCTCGCCGCGGTACTTGACCCACTCCGCCGGATCAAATTGCGCGTCGTGCCACAGGTCGATCCCGCTCGGCGTGTCAAAGCCGCGAGGCATGACCCCAATAATGGTCACGGCTCGTTGATCGAGCGTGATTTGCCGGTTGATCACGCCCGGATCGCCGCCGAAAAGTTTCTGCCATCCCGCATAGCTCAGCACCGCGGTCTCCGGCATCTTCGGCTGGTCATCGCGCGCGTCGTACGTCCGTCCCAGTAACGGCCGCACGCCGAGCACATCCCAGAAGCCCGGGTTCGTCCCCGCAGCCTGCACCGCCACCGGCAGGTTGCTTCCTGCGATCATCGTCGACTGATCGAAGAAAAAGAACGACAGGCTCTCCAACGACCGGTTCCGTGCCTGCACATCGTAGAACCGCGGCACGCCCACCAGCCCGCCAGTCGACTGCCCCTGCAGCCGCACATCCTGAATCGCGAGAATGCGGTCCGCCTGCGGGAACGGCAGGCTGCGCAGCAGTGTCGAGTACACCAGTGTGAAGATCGCGGTCGTCGCTCCAATGCCCAGTGCCAGCGTCAGCACCACCACCGCCGCAAACCCAGGCGACTTCCGCATCTGCCGCAGCGCGTAACCCACATCGCGCCGCAGATTCTCAATGAACGGCACTCCCTCCCGCATCCGAACCTGTTCCCGCACCTGGGTCACCCCGCCAAAATCTCGCATCGCCCTGTTCCGCGCCTCGTCCTCGCTCATCCCTCGCCGCCGGTTCTCCTCCTCCGCCATTTCCAGATGCGACCGCAGCTCCTCATCCAGCTCGCGGCCCGCCTTTCCCGGTCGGAGCACCCCCACCACTCGACTCCAAAGCACTCGCACTTGACTCATCTTGTCGTCCCTTACCGCCTCCGGAGCCCGGAGCCCTGCAACTCTGTCACCTGTAACCTGTCGCCCACCTTCACTCGCTTCGCAGCGCCCGCATCGGATCGATCCCCGCTGCCCGCATCGCTGGCAAATACGCCGCCACCAGCCCGGCCAGCGCGACCACGCCGCAAACCCCTGCCAGCACCAGCGGATTCCGCGATGCGGTCCCATACAACATCGACTGCAGCACCGAAGCCGATGCCAGCGTTGCCGCGATCCCAACCGCCATTCCGACGCCGACCAGCATCGCAGCCTGGCGCAGCACCAGGTTCAGCACCGTGCCGCGCTGCGCACCAAGCGCCAGGCGCAGGCCAATCTCCCGCGTCCGCCGCGCCACTGAATACGCCATCACCCCGTAGAGCCCCACCACCGTCAGCACCAGCGCCAGTCCCGCAAAGGCGCCCAGCAGCACCATGGCGAAACGCGGTTGTGCCAGCTGCATCCCAATCAGATCCCGATACGTGTGCACATCGGTCACCGGAATATCCCGGTCCATCGAGGACACCAGATTCCGCACTTCCGGTTCCAGGCTCATCGGATCCATCCCCGTGCGCACCATCGAATACAGGCAGCACCACGTGGAAAGCTGGCTGGCCGGGAGATACTGCATGGGCGCCATCTCCCGCTCCGTCGCCGAGTGCCGGATGTTCGCCACAACCCCCACGATCTCGCGCCACGGCGGACCATCCGGGCTCCCATTGCCCGCACCCGGTTTCAGCTTCTTCCCCAGTGGATTCTCGTCGTGAAAATACCTCGCCGCGAAAGCCTGGTTCACGATCATCGCCTGCGGCGATGTCTCCGTATCCGCATCACTGAAATCCCGCCCGGCCAGCAGGGGAATCTGCATCGTATGGAAGTACTCCGGAGACACAACGTCGACCCTCGCGCCCTCCTGGTTCCCTTTCGAAACGGGATGCTCAGGATTCTCGAAGCTCAGGTGGGCGTCGTTGTCCGTCATCGCCGGCAGCATCGAACCCCCGGCCGCCTGCACTCCGGGCAGCGCCCGCAGTTTTTCAAAATAAGCCCGATAAAACTCCGGCCGCGTTTTCAGGTACCGCGAATCCGGCGTCTCAAACTGAAACGTCAGCACATGATCCGGATTGAATCCCTCATTGCTGTGCGCCAGCTTGATGAAGCTCGTCACCAGCAGCGCCGCGCCCGCCGTCAGCACAATGCCCAGCGCCACCTGCCCCACAATCACCGCCGATCCGAGTCGATGCCGCCCCCCAGTTTCCGCTCGGCCGCCCTCTTTCAGGGCCGACAACAGATCGCCCTTCGCCGATACCACCGCCGGCACAAGGCCGAACACCACCCCCGACGCCAGCGAGACCAGCAGCGCAAACCCAAGTACCGGCAGATTCACGCCCGCATCGGCAGCCCGCGGCACGCTGTTTCCGATCAGCCCCAGCACCGCCGGCGTTGCCAGGAACGCCAGGCCACATCCTGCCAGGCCACCGAGCACTCCCAGCGTGACGCACTCCACCAGCAACTGCCGCACGATCCTCGCCCGGCTCGCGCCCAGCGCCGACCGCATCGCCAGCTCCCGCTCCCGCTCCCGCGCCCGCGCCAGCAGCAGATTCGCCACGTTCCCGCACGCAATCAGCAGCACCAGTGCCACCGCGCCCAGCACCACCAGCAACAGCGTGCGCGTATCCCCCAGCAGCGCCCCCAGTTCGCTCTCCACATGCGCTGAATTGTGCTTGGTATTCGTGTCCGGATACTGCCGCGCCAGCCGCGCCGCGATCGCCTTCATCTCCGCATCCGCCTGCGCTACGGTCACGCCTGGATTCAACCGCCCGATCACGTTCAGAGAATGGCTGCCGCGATTCGCCGTCGCCGCATGGGGCGTCCCGTCGTTATCCACCGCCAGCGTCGTCCAGAAATCGTTCTTCGGCGCATTCACCGGAAATCGGAACGTCGCCGGCATCACCCCGATCACTGTGAACGCTTCACCGCTCAGGTGAATCGCGCGCCCCACCACCGACGGATCCGATCCGAACTGCGAAGTCCAAAGCGCGTGGCTGATCAGCACCACCCGCGTCCCCAGCTTCTCGTCCTCCGGACGGAACCCATGACCCAACTCCGGCACAGCGCCCAGCAGCGGCAACAATTCCCAGCTCACCACCTCTCCGTCCAGATGCACGGCCCGCTCCACCCCCGTCAGCGTCAGCGAAGTGTCGTTGTATGACACCAGCCGTTCGAAGCTGCGGTTCTGTGTTCGCCAGTCGAAGAAATCCGGATAACAAACTGCGCCGCTCACAAACGTCCCGTTCACTTCCCACGACATCACGCTTACTAGTCGCTCGGGTTGCGCGTAAGGCAAAGGCCGCAGCAGGACCGCATCCACAATGCTGAACACCGTCGCATTTGCACCAATCCCCAGCGCCAGCGTGACGATCACCACCGCCGCAAATCCCGGCGACTTCCGCATCTGCCGCAGCGCGTACAACCCATCGCGCCGCAGATTCTCGACGAACGGAAACCCCTCCCGCATCCGAACCGTCTCCCGCACCTGCGTCACGCCACCAAAATCCCGCATCGCCTTCCTCCGCGCCTCTTCCGTGTTCATCCCGCGCCGCCGGTTTTCCTCCTCCGCCATTTCCAGATGCGACCGCAGTTCATCGTCCAGATCGCGATCCAGCTTCTTCCACTGAAACATCGCCAACCACCGGCTCACCACCGTCCGTACCCTGCCCATCAACCCACGCCCCCTCACGCCGCCACCACGTCGATCTACCGGCTACCGGCTACCGGCTACCGGCTACCGGCTACAGGCCACTGGCTGTTTTTAGGAACCGCGCCATCGTCGCCGCCACCCGCTCCCAGCTCTCCGTCTCCTTCTCGATCTGCGCCTTGCCGGTCTTCGTCAGCGAGTAATACCGCGCCCGCCGCCCGTTCTCGCTCGTCCCCCAGTCCGCACGGATCCATCCCCGCTGCCGCAGCCGCAGCAGCGCCGGGTAAATCGTTCCCTGATTCAGCCGCAGTGCCTGCTCGCTGATCTGTTCGATCCGCCGCGCGATTCCGTACCCGTGCTGCGGCCCCATCGTCTCCAGCGTCTTCAGGACCATCAGGTCCAGCGTTCCCTGCAACACATCGCGCTTGTCCTCGCCCACACGCCCTCCTGTTGGATATCTACAGATACGCTTCTCTCCATTCGAATGTCAACAGGTAGCCATTTTTTATCGAAAGATAGGCCAACCCCGTCTGGAGAAAACCCATCTCTGTTCGGCAAAATGGTTTGGCTTCTTTTGGCGCCGCAAAAAGGCGCTTCTTGACGCTCCAGGCCAGCATGCAGGGTGGCCGGGTTACTGGCAAATGAATCCTGCTTCCTGTAATCTGTTCCATGCCCAGCGTGGGTCGTCTGGAGGTGTAGCTCTTTGGCAGAGGTTCGCATTCAGGAAGGCGAGCCGCTTGAAAATGCATTGCGTCGGTTTAAGCGCAAGGTCCAGCAGGAAGACATCATTAAGGAAGTCAAACGTCATTCCTTCTACCTCAAGCCCGGCGAGAAGCGCCGCGTGAAGGAAGCGCTGGCGCGGAAGCGGAATCGTAAGAAAGCTCGGAAAGAGCAGGATTAACCAACCGAGCCGGTCTGTTCAGGTCCCCAGACTCCGACAGATCTCAGCCTGAGTCGGCGGCAATGCCGGCAGGTGGAGGACCAACCCTCACGGGCGCCCCGCTCGCGTCTCGAGGCTGGCAGGTCGGCTTTCTTTATCTTCGATTGATCCGTTCCCGCGGGAACGGATTTTCGGCGCTTCTGCCGGTGCCGTTTTTTGCCGCATTTCTTTCAGTCGCGGCTGGGTAGCCTTAAGAGATAGCCCCTTCGGAAATGTCGGTCCTGCGCGGGCCGATCTTCTTCCGGCTGCCCCAGGGCCCCTTATCCAAATCGGAAGTACCACGCCGGTCCGTAATCCGGCGTGTCGCAGCAAGCCGGCATCGAAAGTTGCCGGGCGATCCGGGCGCGCCGTCAGTCTGGCGCTGTTAGAACGGGTGCTTCGGGCGAAGGCGAGGGAATCGGGATGGATTTCGTCGACAAAATTCTCAAGTGCGCCGACTGTGGAAACGACTTCGTTTTCACGGCCGGGGAACAACTCTTCTTTTTCGACAAACAATTCAAGAACGATCCGAAACGTTGCAAGCAATGCAAGGCCAAACGCGCTTCCGGCTCAGGCTCTGCCCGTCCGGAGACGCGCACCGTCTGTTCGGAATGCGGAACCGAAACCACTGTTCCCTTCAAGCCCACCCAGGGACGGCCGGTTCTCTGCCGCAGCTGTTTCCAGCAGAAGCGCACCCTGAGCCAGGCCAGCTAGCCACCGAACCGCTCTGCCGCGATTCGGCTCCTGCACCGTCCAGAAATGTTCTGATGAGAATCGTGTGCCGCGTCCTGCCTCGGCTACCATTTTTCGGGAACCAGGGCAGCCAAAACGCCACCCGCCATCACGATCACCGCGACGGCTCCTGGAAGAAAAAACCACTTGCTGCAACGCAAGGCGCCGTAAAGGCACAGCAAACCGCCCAGCACCATCAGCAGGATCCAAAGCACAAATGAAAGAGAACTAATCCACGAGATAGCAAGCCAGGACGCAACGATGAGAGCCGTTCCAACCCAGCCAAGCCAATGCGCCCTTTCTCGTGTGACCATACAACCCTTGCCGACAAACCCCATCTGAAGGCTACTGGCTACTGGCTACTGGCTACTGGCTACTGGCTACTCCCAGCCGTCGTCCTACCGCGCGTCCGCCAGCTTCCGCGCCTTCTTGGCCGCCACCTGCGCCACCGGCACCGCCAGCTTCTTCTCCTTCCGCTTCTTGTCCTCGTGCGCCACCAGCATCGCCTCGATCTGTCGCAGCAGATCCTGCGTATTCATCGGCTTCACCAGCACCTTGTCCGTGTCCGAGGTCGTTAGCCACTCCGCATCCTTCGGCGGATATGCCGTCAGCATCGCTACCGCCGGCCGATTCGCCGCCTTCTTCGCCGCAGCCGCCACTTCCTCGCCGGCCGTCTCGCTTTCCATGCGCAGGTCCGTAATCACCATGTGGTATTCATTCGACTTCAGCCGCAGCTTCGCCTCCCGCCCCGAAGCCGCCGTCTCCACTTCGAACCCGCTGATTTCGAGCACTGCTTTTAAGGTCAGCAAAATCGCAAGATCGTCATCGACAAGAAGAATGCGTCGTTTCATATCGAACTCCTGGGTCACATCGCTGGATCGTACACCCAAAAAGATGAAATCAGCTTGAGAGGCGCTTGGGGCCGGCCAGCGCCGAACCCCTCCTGTCTCCCATTGATACACTGAGCAACGTGGCAGAATATCACGTCGAAAACTTCGGCTGCCGCGCCAGCCGTGCCGATGGCGAAGCCATCGCCGCCGGCCTGCGCCACAATGGACTCACGGCCGCCGAGGCTCCTGCCTCAGCCCATGTTGTCATTGTAAACACCTGCAGCGTCACTGCCGAGGCCGACCGCCAGGCCCGGGCCTTCCTTCGCCGCGTCCGCCGCCAGAACCCCAACGCCCGCCTCGTCGTCACCGGTTGCTACGCCCAGCGCGCCCCCCGCGAGCTCGCCGCCCTGCCCGAAGTCGACGCTGTCATCGGCAACAGCCACAAATCCCTCGTTCCTGCCCTAGCACTGCATTTCGCGACACAAACGGAGCCTGCGCTGAGCGAAGATCGCGCCAGCGATCAAGTCGAACGGGTCATCCCGACCGGAGCGCGCCCGCCTTTGCCGCGCGAAGTGGAGGGACCTGCCTTCGTCCCCCTCAGCAAGATCCTCCACGACGACGCCTTCGCCCACTCCGAACTCGCCGCTCTCCCCTTCGCTCCCGACTCCGCTCAAACCCGCCCCAACCTCAAAGTCCAGGACGGTTGCGGCAATCGTTGCTCCTTCTGCATCATCCCCACCACCCGCGGACATTCCCGCTCTGTTCCTCTCTCTGTCTGTCTCGAGAACGTCCGCCGCTTCGTCGATCAGGATGGTCAGGAAGGCACCCGCGGCGGTGGCATTGAATTAGTCTTATCCGGCATCAACCTTGGCCGTTGGGGTCGCGACCTTCAACCCATCCAGCGTTTTGAGGATCTCGTCGCCGCGATCCTCACGCAGACGGAACTCCCACGCCTCCGCCTCAGCTCCATCGAGCCCATGGACTGGTCAGCGGACCTCCTCGCCCTCTACCGCGAATTCGCCACCGGCGACCATCCGCGCCTCGCTCGCCACGCCCATCTCCCCCTGCAGTCCGGTTCCGACACCATCCTCCGCCGCATGTACCGCCGCTATCGCCCCTGGCATTACGCCGAGCGCCTCGCCCAAATCCGTGAGTTCCTCCCCGACGCCGTCATCGGCGCCGACGTCATGATCGGTTTCCCCGGCGAAACCGCAGCCCTCTTCGACGAGAGCTACCGCTTCATCGCCGCGCAGCCTCTCACCTACCTGCATCTCTTCCAGTTCTCCGCACGCCCCGGCACGCCCGCCTGGGACCTTCACCGCCAGAATCCTGTCCCCGCGCGCGCCGTTCACGAACGGATGGCCGCCCTCCGCGGCCTCATCGCCGAAAAATCCAGTGCCTTCCGTGCCCGCTTCCGCGGCCGCATCCTCTCCGCCGTCACCATCGAGCCCAACACCGACTCCACCACCGCCGCCGTCACCGACAACTTCCTCAAGCTCACCCTCGATTCCGAAAACGGTGAGCCCATCCCCCCCAACCGCCTCGTCGCTGCCCGCATCACCGCCCTCACCGCCGACGGCCTCCGCGGCACACCGGCCTCCATGTATGTCCCCCGGCAAAATTTGCGAATCAGTGACAACCTCGTGACTAGCGCATAGCTTGAGCGCCAACCGAGGGAGCTTGAGTAAGCTCCGAACTTGAGTGAGGTGCCCGTCGAATGGGCCTGGACCGGGAGTCTTACTGAATCGGCAGCTGCAGATCGGAGGCCGCTGAAGATGACGTCGCCGGCCGGCTCGCAAATTCCCGCTCCAGCCGGTCGTTGACACCGGCCTGCGCGAATTCCGCCGCCACGCGAATCCCATTCATGATGGCGCGGTCGTTCGACGACCCGTGCCCGATAATGCACACCCCGCGCACGCCCAGCAGCGGTGCTCCGCCGTACTCCGATGGATCCAGCCGCCGTCGAAATGCATTAAACGCCTTCCGCGACAGCAGCGCTCCCACCTGCGCCGTCACCGTCTGCGTCAGAGACGCCTTCAGCATCTCCCGCACCAGCCGGCTCAAACCCTCCGATGTCTTCAGCGCAACGTTGCCCACGAACCCGTCGCACACGATTACGTCACAGTTGCCGTTATAAATATCCCGCCCCTCGACGTTCCCAATGAAGTTGATCGGCAGTCTCCGCACCAGCGCCGTCGCGTCGCGCGTCAGATCGTTGCCCTTGCCTTCTTCCTCGCCCACCGACAGAATCCCCACGCGTGGCCGAGGAATGCGCAGCACGCTGCGCGCATACAGCTCGCCCATCACCGCAAACTGCTCCAGGTTTTGCGGCTTGCAGTCCACATTCGCGCCCACGTCCAGCAAGATGCACGGCGACCCCGACAGCGTCGGCACCACAATCGCCAGCCCCGGCCGATCCACCCCCGGCAACGCTCCCAGCGCCATCTTCGCCGTCGCCATCCCCGCGCCCGTGTTGCCCGCGGTAAAAAAACCCGCCGCCCGCTTCTCCTTCACCATCTTCAGCCCCACGCGCATGGAGCTGTTGCGCTTGGTGCGCACCGCGTGCGCTGCCTTCTCGTCCATCCCAATGAATTCCTCGGCGTGCACAATCGAGATAGGCAGGCGCGGGCTCACGAACGCCGCGCTCAGACTACGGCGCAGCAGCGGCTCCGGGCCCACCAGGTGGACTCGAACGTCCAGGTTACGGCAGGCTAAGATCGCACCTCGTATCTCAGGCTCGGGAGCTTTATCCGAGCCCATGGCGTCGAGTGCGATGTCTGTGAGCATCGAGAGCTTGTGCTACTTGGCTTCCTTCACTTCCACAACTTCGCGCCCTTTGTAGTAGCCGCATTTGGGGCAGATGCGATGCGGCAGCTTCCGCTCGTGGCAATTCGGGCATTCCGACAGCGACTTGCTGCTCAGCGCGTCGTGCGCGCGGCGCGTGGACGTGCGGGCCTTCGAATGGCGCCGCTTTGGATTCGGCATTGCAATTCCTTTCGCTCCCGGCAGAGATTTCCGGGCAAGTACTTCAGTGATTCGTCTCTTTCGTCTCCGGACTCAACCGGCTGCGCAGGTCTGAAAGCGCCGACCACCGCGGGTCGGCCGGTGCGGCCTCGCAGGTACAGGATTCGTCGTTCAGATTGCGCCCGCAGCGCGGGCAAAGTCCCTTGCAGTCCGCGTCGCAAAGCGTTCTCACCGGGAGGCTTAACAGCACCTGCTCGCGCAGAACGTCTTCCAGCGCCAGACCGCCTTCCTGATAATACCCGATTTCAGTTTCAGGCGCGCCCAGCGCCCGTTCGGTGGGACCAGCGTCGATACCCAGCGGCCGAAACAGCAAATCGAAATCCCCGCCGAGTTCGTGCCGCACCGGTTCCAGACACCGCGCGCACGGCGCCTCAAACGCTCCCGACCACTTCGCTCGCGTGCGAATGTCCGGGACAATTTCTTTCGGCCCGCGATGCTCGTGCAGCAACTCCGCCTGCCCTTTTAC
>JASHPM010000497.1 GCA_030038115.1 Acidobacteriaceae bacterium
CAAACCGCCGCTGCCAGTAGTTTTCGCTGATGACAACGGCGGGCGAAGCGGCCAGTCGAGCTGTGTCTTCCGGCTCGAAGGTGCGGCCACGCAGCGCGGCCACGCCCAGCACGGAAAAGTAGTTCTCGCTGACCATGGATACGCTGGCCAGCTCCGCGCTGCCGCGCGTTGGGCTGGATGGCAGCATGCCCCATCGCTGAAACAGCGACGTGGTTGCGGCGCTGCGTTGCCGCTCCGCGCCGCCGGCTCCGGTAAGAATCAGTTGCTCATACTCATTGCTGGCAGCCGCGAGGCCGCTGAACGAATGCAGCTGGTCTCGATAAGCGAGGTAGTCGGGGTAGCTGAAGTGGCGATCGATTTTGCCCTGCTCCCGGATGGTTACAATGCTCACCATGCTGCGCGGGTCGCGGGCATCGAAGCCGCGCAGCAACAGCACCTTGTATGCGGTGAAAATCGTGGTGTTCAGTCCAATGCCCAGCACCAGCGCCACAATCGCCACCGCCGTGAATCCCGCATTGCGCAGCAACACCCGCGCCCCGAAGCGCACATCCTGCAGCACCGATTGCGGCCACAGCATCAGGTCCACCTCCCGCAGCCGCTCCCGCCACAGCGCCGGATTCCCGAACCGCACCCGTGCCCATCGTCGTGCCTCCGCATCCGGCATCCCCTGCTCCGCATTCCGCTGCTCGCGCATCGCCACGTGAAACTCCAGCTCTTCCTCGAACTCCCGCTCCAGTTCGTCTCGGCGCAATAGCCCGCCTACCCGGCGCATCCATGTCATAGCTGCTTTCCCATAGCTGTCTATGGAAGACTGCGCCTGTCCACGCGCAATGTCAACCGGCGAATGCCCCCTCCACGCTCGCCCCACCCCTCTCCGCCGTCCATTTATACTGAATACGCTTCCTGTCCCCAGGAAATCGTCTTCTCCCTGCGCCCTCGCCCAGCTTGGCCGGACCCCGCGAGAACTTCAGAAAAGGTTGTTGCCATCCCATGATTCGCTTCCTGCAAAAAGAAACGGCCTTCACCAAATACCTCTTCATCATCATCATCGGCTTCACCTGCGTCACCATGGTCATCTTCCTCGTGCCTGGCATCTTCAACGACCAGGCCTCCGCGGCGGACACCTACGCCACCATCCGCCACGGCGGCTTCTTTGGCCGCTACCTTCCCGCCGAGGAGACCATCCCCATCGTTGATGTCCAGCAGACCGTCCGCCGCATGGCCCGCGGCCAGCAGATTCCCGACATGCTCATGCCCTACTACATGCAGCAGGCCGGCCAGGTTCTCATCCAGCAGCGCATCGTCCTCGAAGAAGCCCACCGCCTCGGCGTCACCGCTTCCGACGACGATGTTCGCCGCTTCCTCCACACCGGCATGTGGGGCCAGTACCTGTTCCCCGACGGCCACTACATCGGCGACACCCAGTACGCCGAGCTCGTCTCCGAGAATTTCAACATCACCACCGAGAAATTCGAGAGCGAAATCAAGCAGCAGATTGTTTCCGATCGCCTCCGCGACCTCATTACCGGCGGCGTCACCGTCTCCGATGCCGAAGTCCGCGACGCCGAGCTCAGGCAGGACACGAAGATCAAGTTCGACTACGCTGTCCTCTCCGCCGACGACCTCCGCAAGACCATCAACCCCACCGACACCGAGCTCCAGGCCTTCTTTAAGCAAAACGCCGCGCGCTACACCAACGCCGATCCCGAAACCCGCAGACTTCAATACGTCACCGTTACGGATACAGAACTCCCCGGCGGCAAGCCGCAGATCACCCAGGCGCAAATCCAGCAGTACTACAACCAGAACCAGCAGCAGTACCACGTCGACGCCCAGGTCAGGGTCCGCCACATCCTCATTTCCGTCGATCCCAACGCCGGACCCGGCGCCGATGCCGCCGCCAAAGCCAAAGCCCAGGGCATTCTCGATCAGCTCCGCAAGGACAACGGCAAGGACTTCGCCGACCTCGCCAAAAAATACTCCGACGATCCCGGCAGCAAGGATCAGGGCGGCGAACTCGGCTGGATCAAGCACGGCGTCACCGTCCCCGAATTCGACCAGACCGCCTTTGCCCAGCAGCCCGGCCAGATTTCCTCGCTCGTCCGCACCCGCTTCGGCTATCACATCATCCAGACCGAAGAGAAGCAGGACGCCCACGTCAAGCCCCTCGATGAAGTGAAGGCCTCCATCGTCGACACCCTCACCAAACAGCAGGAGGGTCAGGCCGTCGAGGCCTTTGTCGATCAGCTCGCCGCCGACGCGCAGAAGACTTCGCTCGCCCAGGCCGCCGCCGCGCATCATCTGCCCGTCGTCACCAGCGACTACGTCGCCACCGGCGCCACCCTCCCCGGCATGAGCGACAGCTCCAAAGTCCTCACCGCGGCCTTCGCCACCAAACCCGGCGGACCCGTTCAGGTGGCCTCAACCGGCGACAACAGCTTCGCCGTCTTTGATGTCACCGATGCAAAGCCCGCGCACACCCCCACCTTCGACGAGTACAAATCGCATATCCTCGACGATTTCCGCGATCAGCAGGTCACTTCCCTGCTCGCCCGCAAAACCAACGAGCTCGCCGACCGCGCCCACGCCGAACACGACCTGGCCAAAGCTGCCAAAGAAGTCGGCGCCACCATCAAGACCAGTGACCTCGTGGGCCGCGATCAGCAGGTTCCCGACGTCGGCTCCCTCGCCCAGGCCGCGCCCGCTCTCTTCGACCTCAGCATCGGCCAAATCAGCAACGCCATCAACAACGGAACCACCGGCGTCGTCGCCAAAATCGTCGATAAGCAGGAACCCTCCGCCGGCGATATGGCGAAAAACTTCGACTCCACCCGCGATACCCTCCTCAACCAGCGCCGCGATCAGATGTACGAGGTCTTCGTCTCCAGCGTGGTCAACAGCTATGAGAAGGCCGACCGCGTCCTGCTCAACCGCAAAATGCAGCAACCCGGTGGCCCGCTCAACGGCACATAAATTGCCGGAGAACGTTGCCTGACAGTTTTTCCGCAAATTTCTCAGGGCAACCTTGTCCGGAGAATCTGCGAAGTCTCCCGCACTAGGCGCTGCCAGGTTCACCCAACAGCAAGAAACGTGCGCTTTCTGTCATCCACACGTCCAGACAAAACGACCTT
>JASHPM010000498.1 GCA_030038115.1 Acidobacteriaceae bacterium
CACGCGGGTGGGCGCGGTGCTGGGCACCCTCGATTACATGAGCCCGGAGCAGGCTGACTCGGGCGGCGAGGATATCGACACCCGCACCGATGTGTACTCCCTCGGCGTGGTGCTCTATCAGTTGCTGGCAGGGGCGCTGCCGCTGGATTTGAAGAAGCTGGCCCACGAAGAGATGCTGCGCCGGCTGCGCGAGCAGGATGTGCCCCGGCCCAGCTCACGCATCCTCACCCAGGGCGGTGACTCGGCCATCACCGCGCAGAACCGGGGAACCGACCCGCCCTCGCTGATGCGGGAGCTGCACGGCGATCCCGATGCCGTCGCGCTCAAGGCCCTCGAGAAAGACCGCAAACGGCGCTATGGCTCGCCTTCCGAACTGGCCGCCGACCTGGGACGGTATCTGCGCAACGAGCCGGTCTCCGCACACGCGCCCAGCGCCGCATACCGTGTCCGGAAGTACGTTCGCCGCCATCGGCTGGCGGTCGCCATCGCCACCGCGGCGGTGGTGCTGCTGGTCGCCTCTGCCGTCGTCGAAGCGTTCCAGTTAAATACCATCTCACGCGAGAAAAAACAGGCTGATCAGAACCTGGCGCTGGCCGAGAAAGCTGTGGATGAGAGCCTCTCTTCGGCGGGCGCTCAGCAATCCCAGGAAGCGTCTGAATCGCCGGAGACTGAAGACCTTCGCAGACAACTGCAGCAAAAGGCGCAGACCTTCTACGAGGCCTTCCTCAAAGCGGCGGCTGACAGCGGAGACGCTGCAAAGGAAGACGCTGTAAAGAACATGGCAATGGCGGACCTGCGCCTCGGAGACATCGACCGCCTTCGCTCCATGAATCAGCAGGCCGTGAATGAATACAAATCCGCCATCGATCAGTTTGCGAAGCTCTCCAGCGAGCATCCCACCAATCCGGTTTACCGGCAGCAACTGGGCTATTGCCATAACTGGATCGGCGAGACGCTTCGCCTCTGGCTGAAAAACCAGCAAACGCCCGATCAGGACACCGTTGCAAAAGCGCAAAGTGAGTACAACCAGGCCATCAAAATACAACAGGCGCTCCATCAAAGCGCGCCCGACAACCGCGACTACCAGCAGGATCTGGCACGCAGTTACTATAACCGCGGGATCCTTCAATACGAACGAACCAAGGCCGACCCCGTACCGGACTACCAGCTCGCGGCTGAGCTGCTAAAGCCGCTGGTGGGCGTCGGCCGCGCCACGCCAGAGCAGGCGGCAACCAGCCTGGAGGTAGAGCCGGAACCACTGCCGGAGCAGGAGCTGGCTCGGGTGGACAGCAATATAGGGCTCTATCTGGATCGGAAGAAGCTCTATGAGCGAGCCGTTCAATCGATCCAACAGGCCACCCAAATCGCCGATGAATTACTGCGGAAAGATCCGACAAACTACGAATACAAGGCCGAGGCGGAAAAGTATTACAACAATTTGGCCATAGATTTGGGAAACGTGTACCGTTCTGAGCAGCCGAGAAAAGCCAGCGACCTGGATTTGGCGAAGAAGGCCAACCTCCGTGCGCAGGAACTCGCCGAAGACCTTGCCAGGACGAGCCCTGACCTGGCAGACCAGCTTAACAGTATCGCACAAATCCGCAGCTGGCTCGACAAACTTGGCCGCGAGTAGGCGAAGCGCTGATCAGAAGGCGCGGCGGTACTCAATCCTGTAAATCTGTTCGTACCAGAGATTCGCCGAACTCAAAGCGTGACCATAACCAACATAAAAGGAGCTGTTCTTTCCTATGGAGGTCCGAAAACCGGCTTTCAGATTGACGATGTTGCTGGCGTCCGCGCTGTCAAGCTCACTCGCGGGATAGGGCGGCGTTTGCCCCGGTGTCAGGTCCTCGTAGTCGGTCCACTTGCCCCCGAAGATTCTCCAGCCGACCAGTTCAACCACCGGTGCGAACTGCACCTTGTCGCTCCTGTATGCCACGAAGCTCGGTCCGACGCCATACTCAACCACATCCCCTGCAAACCCCGGGGTGTCGCTGCCGACGGGATGCGAGTCCCCAATTTCACTCTCCAGAGAGAAGCGGTCGGTCACCCTCTGGTAATAGAGCAGGGAGGGCGCAATCGTGTAGTGGGCGGTACCAAGGCCCTTGCCGGCATCGCCGGACGGGAACGTCGCGAGCAACTGGAACGTAAGATACGCCCTCCTTGAAGCCACCGCCGCCAGTTTGATTCCCGCGGAAACGTCCGACAGCCCTGCCTGATCGCCGTAACCTCCGTTGGGGATGCTGCTTGACAGGAAATTAACAGGCTGGATCGACCGCACCGGCAACTCAAACAGGAAGGACAAGTGCTTTTGCGGGGCATACTCGCCGCGCAAGTAGAGTTGCTGAAAATTCAGGTCCGTTGCCAGGCCGGGCTTCGGACCGGCTGCCGTACCGCCGTCGCAACCGCACGCCGCCTGGAAGAACTCGGCGAGGTCAGGTTGACTATCGCCAAAGGCCGCGTCAAACCGCACGCGGATTTGAGAACCGACAATGGCGTCATCGATGTATCCAACGGTGCTGCCTTGGACCGGCGGCTCGTCCGAACCCTTTTTGGGGCTGGGACTCTGGGCATTGAGTGAAACCGGTAACGTCGCGACTAGCAGAAACAGCGCACACCTGCGTATCGAATTTATCGATCGCACCCTCAAGAAACCTCCATGGGCTCGCTGGGGTCTGTGGGGGAGGTTACTCTTGCGAGGCTTATTGTAATAATGCCCGATTTTTTGGGAAACAATCACTTTTCTTCGTCTTTTTTCAAAGAACTTCACGCCTTTGTCCGGCAGGTTCAGGTTGAAGATCGGACGACCCAAACGACAGCCCTAGAACTTCAACCGGGTATTCCGCAACGTGCCAGATCGGGTCGAAGCGAAGTGAGGTAAGCTGCTTGACCGTCGCGATAATCACCCGGTGTACCCGCAACAGCGGGCGACAGTGAGGAAGGCGGGTAGTATTGTGAATAAAGGGGCAGAGGGTCCGTTAGGCGCAACAGATTCGACGGTGCAGCCCGGAAGGTATCCTCTGGGCTCTTCGCAATCGAGAGCGGCGGCCAGGGCCTTGCTGGATTCGCGGAGAGCCGCTCAAGGGGAGGGGACACTGGTTCGCGTTAGGGTAATCGGGCGCTCTCCGGATCCAGACCGGAAATGCACCTGCCCAATGCCAGCGGCTGGCACGTTCGCTCTGTGCAGGTGCTTCGTATGAAGCCGAGTGACTTTGCGCTGGGCTCGCCGGAATCGCGGGCCGCTGCCAGAGCCGCTCTTGAGCGCCGCCGTGCCGGTCGGAAGCGAATTGATATCGTCAGCTCTATCCCTCGTCCCGGTGGCGATGGAGGAATTCACCTCGGCACGTGGATCGAGTGCGATGACGGGTCGCTGTTCCGGCTCAGCAGCATCCCCGCCGGAATGACGATTGCAGAGGCGGAGCGGATCGTCTTGCAGCCGCACCGGAAGCCGAACATTCAGCCTTGAGAGCGGACACACCCCTCCGCGCCCGCGTGACTAATTTCTTCGCGCCGGGCTCACCGTGTGCGAAGCCGTAGCCGCCGATCACGATCGCGATCAGCGACGCGACCTTGGCAATCGTCCCGGTGAAAAGAGTCTGCAGGGCGGTGAAGCCGGTATCGAAGGGAGAGCCGCTCGCCTGGGCCTGGGCTGCAAGCGGTAGCAGGAGAATTGTGAATGTGAGGAGGAAGCGGACATCCACCCGAATGGGGATGATGGAGAATCGGATGAAACGACGAATCAGGATCACTTTGCACCTCCGCTGGCGTTCGTCAGCTATGGCGCAAAGCTAGCCCGGCACCGTTTCGAAGTCCAATCACTTCTGATCGGGTCGTTATTCCGTCAGATTATAACGAGCAATCCAGCCCCTATTCCAAATGAGATTCCAGATCGCAGTATTATGGGTGACGCCGCTCGTTTGACCATTGGCAAAACCTCAGTCGACGCCAGTAACCTGCGCCGAAAGCCATCGGCATCTATTTGGCTTCCATCCGATCAGGCACCCTACGAAAGACTCGATCGAATATCTCATGCGCAAGGTCCACGGATTCCTCAATCGCGGTGCTGGTCGGAATCACGCGGCAGGTGCTATTGCGGTTGGACTGCAGGGAGGGTCTGTGAGATCAGGCCGAGGCGCTCGTCGAGGGCGGCACGCCGAACTGGTTTGCACGCGAGACCATGACTTCCTGAATCGCGGTACATGCCCGGATGAGGCCCAGGTAGACCGTGGAAGGATCAGCCGCGTCCGGCGCCGGTGAGAGAAGAATCCCGACTCCGGTTCGCAGATCTAGTGTTTACCGCTGACGTGGCCGCGCCCATCCCGCACTTCGTTTCCTTTGAAATGGGCAACCTTACCGACTGGCTTGCCCGGTTCCGGTTTGTCGCCCCGGTTGGGCGTGGGACCGCTGTATCCATGATCGGGATGCAAGCGGTTATTGACATGGCCATGGAAGTTGGCGGGACCGTGAAACCATGGACCGGCTCCGATGAAGACGCCACCCGTAAACCATTCCGGGCCATAGTAACCGTAAGGAGCGCAGGCATACGGGGCGGTGTCGTAATAGCCATAAGGACACACGGGAGCGGCTCCGATGCTGATGCTGACCTGAGCTGCCGCGTGATTTGCAGGAATGGTGAAACACATGGCAGTAGCGGCTGCCAGGACAGAATAGGTGAGCTTGTTCATGGAATCACCTCGTTGCGAAATCAGGAACCGTTGACCGGCCTGCGCTTCGCTGCCTTGGGCAAGACCCGCACAGGGGATAACGCAACCATCTTACAGGGTTTCCCCCTTGATATGCCTGCCGTGAACACTGATCATCTCCGGCGCTTCGCCCGTAATCTTGAAGTCGAGAAAGGCAACGCAGAAAGATGCCGCATCCTTCGGGTCCTGCGCCTGGAGCAGAATATCTGTGCCAAAGCTGTTGGCCACGGGAACCCTCTGCAATCTTTCGGGGCGTTCCTTTGCCTCTGCGACTGGCGAATGGACTAAGTTTGGCGCCGTCATTTCAGAGTCGGGAGCCATTGGGAAGCCGTGCATGCAAATTGACCGCTACCCGGTCGGCTCCAATGGTCTGTCTCTTTATGCCGTCGCCGCGCCCTGAAGTCCGCTGGATCGATCTCGATGCCGCGACACGCTGCGCTCATTACGGAACCGAGTATCAACTGAACATCTGGCAATACATGGCGAGCGGCTCCAGTCGCCCCAATTTGTCGCGCCCCATTTAATCCCGGCTGCCACAAGCGTTACGAGTTTTATTTCGCGACCGCCGAGTGAATAATATCCCCCGGCAGAGCCGGGGGGATTACGATGTGAGCCGCTCGAGAAGCGGCTATGCGGGGTCGCTAACGCGGCCCCGATTGTTTGCGCCACCTGAAGGTGGCCTTCAGCGCCACAAGTTCATCTGATCCAGGCGCTCGTCTTCCTGCTCCTGATTCCGGATGTATTCCCGAATCACCTTCTCGTCCCGCCCCACGGTGGACACGAAGTATCCCCGCGCCCAGAAATGCTGCCCCACGAAGTTCTGCTTCCGCTCTCCGTACACCAGTGCCAGGTGGATGGCGCTCTTGCCTTTGATGAACCCAACCACCTGCGACACCGCATATTTGGGCGGAATCGAGATCATGATGTGCACGTGATCCGGCATCAGATGTCCTTCCTCAATCCGGCTCTCCTTCTACTCGGCCAGCTTCCGGAACACCTCCCCCAAATGCCTTCGCAGCGCGCCGTACAGCGTCTTGCGCCGGCATTTCGGGATGAAGACAACGTGGTATTTGCACTCCCATTTCGTGTGGCTTAAGCTTTCATACTCGTCCATCCGGATTCTCCTTTTCGTGTGCTTGGCGGCTCACGTTCTGGAGTTTCCTGGGTGGACTCCCGTATATGTCAAACTCCTGCTGCCTCCCCGGCAGAGCCGGGGGGGCCTCCCTCGTTTAGCTAGAACGGTGTATAGTGCGGTTAAGGGCTGCGATAAGACCGGCAAGTCGGAATCGCGTCCGTCGGCAGCTGCAGGTGTCTTGTTGTGTGTTGGTCCTGCGTATTGGCATCCGAAAGTGCATCGAAAGATGCAACAATCAACTGTTGCACTACGTTGGACCAGTTCTTTGTGTTGCTCATGATTTCGCCATTTAACGAATCGCATAAGGGTCTCCCCGATCCCTCGGGAAATTGTGCGCTCCGACAGCATCGAGGATTTCGAAGGCTGGACAACACTCCAGCGTCCCGAATGAACATGAGACCGATGAATGGCAATGCCGAGATCGAATGTACTCCCCAACGCGTATATTGCAGGTTTGACATTGGGACCGCTCTCCTCGAAGTTCGTTCTAGCGAACTTACGCGGGCCGGCGAAGAGGCGCCAAACCCACCGAGGTCCGCTTGAAATCTTCCATTTTTCTTCCCACAGTTCTGTTGTGGATCGCATTCCTGTCAACGTGCTGAAGCCCAGGGTTGCAATGCAGCAGCCGTTTCCTCCCGGGTATATTGGTAATCGCTCGGGCTGCCTTCAGTTGAAGAATGGAATGTTCGAGGCGTTTTTGGATCGCGTTGATTGCTGCGACCGGCTTGGATGATTGATCACCTCTCGTATTCGGAAGATACCCTCTACGTTCACTTGGCGGGGATCTCCATGAAGGCCACCAAGGCCTTCACCCATGGTCGTGTCGTCTTTGACGAGGAGTCGCATCTAGCAACCTTCGGACCCTTGGCGGTTCCTTTTCCCGAGAACCTGACGCTCAGCGACGGTGCCGAAGTCGCCATGTGTCTTGTTGGCCCCAACGGCGCCCCGCGCAAGCAGACCCGGGAAATTGTGCTCCGAGTCGATTCTAAACGAGCAGGAATCTACTCAGCGCCAGGTTTGGCGAAGTCCCCGCGAAAATTCACGGCCGAAGAAGGCTGGCGCATTGAAGTTTTCAAGTACCGGGCATACTTCTCGCATCCGGGGCTTAGGACGGACAGTCATATTCCTGTTTGGCTCTCGGAGTCCATCGCCCGCCAAAAGGCATTTTGGAATCGTCTCGCTTGGCTATGTCGGGAGGCACGGAGAAAATGCTCGCCGGTACCCGTAGAGTTAATCCGCGGCTTCGTAAATGAAACGATTCTGCCCCGAATTGATGACTTTAACAGATGTCTGGGTCCCTCCAAAGACAGAATTCGACATCCAGCGAGACTTAAGTCCGAAGAGCCGGGAGTCGATGCTCTGTGGGGATTCATTAATCGTTTAAGAACACGAATCGAGAAGCGGCATTCACTTCCCGACGGTCTGCTGGATGAATGCGTGGCGTTCGCGCAACAGTTTCGTGTCGATTATGCCCCGATCAACGACTTCCTGGTGCGGTTCCCGTCCGCGGCTCGCGAGGAATCGGCGAAGCTGGGTTTGTGCTGGTATGAAAGTGAGCAAGTCATCCAAGCGTTCAACGCCGTATTGAAAGGCAGAAAAAGCAAACACGCCAGCTTCTCGGACGGATGGCCCGCAATCAACTATGCGGACAGGCCACACTTTGACGAATGGAATCTTCACTATCCGATGAAGACGTCGCCCATCGCCGTCGAAGACCTCGATTACGGTCCGGGGATTCCCGGACTTCGCTTCGGGCCGGCGCTACCGACCAACGCCACTGGCCATCCGACGCAAATCGGAACTGCGCGTCTTCGACGCCTTCGTGAGGCTGACATCTCAATCAGAGGCGGCAATCGTCAAGTTCGCGTCTTTCGATTCGGCGTACTTCAACACCGGTCTCTGCCTCCGGGGTCTCATCTTAAGGCTTGGAGGCTGGTTTACAAAGAGAAGGCTCTGTGGTTGTGCCTAACAGTGGAAGTGCAACGGCCTGTATCAATACCGTCTTCCCCGACCGCTGGTTTGGATATCGGGTGGAGAAGGACCGAAGCCGGGATTCGCTTCGGGGTTCTCTATGAACCGAACTCCAAATCCTTTGTGAACCTGACCATGAATTTTCAGCTACCTCCTAGAAATCAGACCGACCGCGTACCATTCCGGATGGACCTTGGACCCACCCGTTGGGAACGTCGCAATATTTCGACGTTGCTACCAGGATGGAGCATCGGGGATGATCCCGTACCCGGAGCTTTCGAACTTCGAGGTGCTGTCCAGTCACGGATCGAATCACAAATGCAAAAGGTGAGGATCCTATTGAAGCAGAGACTTGGCGGCCGATTTCCTGCGTGGGGTGACAAAGCGGGCCGCAAGGGTCTCCTTAAGATGGCGGACGAATTCAGGGATGACATGAAAGTAGGTGAGATTACTGCAGAATGGTGCCGCGAGGACGCAATGGTGCTTGCCAGTTACCGACTTCTTTGCCGTAAGATTACCCAGAGGATAGAAGACGGACATTATGAGGTTGCACACGATATATGCCGTTTTCTCCGAAATAAGAATATTGGCCGCCTAATCGTGGAGGCGAGGTTTCTTGCCAGGGTGACACAGCAGAGAAATGGCTACGTTCATGAAAGTCTTAAAAGGTCGCAGAAATATCGCCAATTTGTGGCGGTTGGAAAATTCGTTATGATTCTTAGACATACCGCGACGAAGTACGGGATTGTTGTCGAGCAGATAGAGGCTACTAACACGACGCGCATATGCCAGCATTGTAATCACCTCAATCCTTCGACCAATCTTGAGGCATATCAATGCGAGAGTTGTGGTGTCGTCGTAGACCAAGACCAGAATGCCGCTGTCAATCTTTCACGTTTCGCCGAGGACCCAAGCCTGTTGGATGCGGCACAACGATCTGCATTAGGGCATTAATCGGGGTTGCCAACGAAATAGTACGCCTGACCCGCACCCGGGCGTGTTCACCGTGGTTATGAGGGTGTGCAGATCGCCAGAAGGGTTCGGTTCTTGCCCGAGGCGGAGTCGAAGCCAAATTTATTTGGCAAATAAATGATCTTGCCGTACCCGAATGTGCCTGAGTTGTGGCAGACCGGGCAACACTGCGAGGCTGCCTGAAATCTCATTGTGTGTCCACCGGGGAGCTTCGAAGTTGGCGGCAGACGTGGTCAAAGGCGATTTTCATGTCTCCGAGCAGCAACATTCGGAGAATGCAGTCGTTCAGGAACACGAACCTGCACCGAAGATGGCTGCTTCAGGAGTGCAGCAAGGGCCAGGTGCATCGCGATTTTTGAGCAACCATGGCAACGCGACCTCCTTATGGTCGGCTGTATTCGGCCGACTCCAAAAAATCTCATCACCACAGTTGCGTTTGTTCAGTCCTGAGACAAACGAGGTACATAGCAGACGTGAGACCGCGGTCCGGGAAGAAGATTAGAAGGGACTGATGTGTGCGATCAGTAGGCGAAAGCATCTATGCGGCGTCTTCAACGACGACGCCGGTGACGGTTACCGGGACAGACGCGGTATCTTCCTGGTCCGCCGAGTCGGCGAACTACACATACAGCACCAATACCTGCGCGGCGGGCGACACGTGTGAACATTTTGCGCAGCTGGTCTGGCGCACCACGAACGCCGTCGGCTGCGCGGCACAGCAATGCACGACCAATTCGCCGTGCGGTACGTCCTTTCCGATTGGGCCTTCGAGGTGTGCGACTACACTTCGGCGGGCAATTGGACAGGCGTCTCGCCCTATTGGGTGGCACGATTACGATTCGCAACAAAGGGCCGTCCGAATCGGCTGAGCTGAGGAGGCACGACAACGGTTCCTGGACGGCTGCCAACTGGTCTGAGCTGGGCGGACCGGCGTGGACGGAGGCGGTTCAGCGAACGGGACTGGGCTGACTCGTGCGTCTGGGGCGGAAGGTGAAGCGATGGGTCAGGCGTGCTTGTGGTTCCCCTGGCCAGAGAAGGGATCGAGACCGGTGCCGCAGACCCGTTTCTCTTCACGGCGGGAGGTATCCTCGAAAGGACGGCATAGACCTCATCGAGGACGTGATTTTTCTCTCGACCTCCCCATGATTTTTCGCATTGCGGTGGACATTCTTCTGACGAGCGCCTCCTGTGCGATGAAATCTGGTCCTTCGTCGGGGCAAAGAAAAAGAACGTTACCTTGGAGCAGAAGGCGCAGGGGTGAGGAGATGCCTGGACGTGGGTAGGAATCGACGTGGACACCAAGCTGTGCGTCTCGTAGCTGCTCAGAACCCGCGACAAAGACAGCGCCTTCGCATTCATCCTGGACTGCACGGAGCGCATTGTGGGCCGTCCCCAGCTCACCACGGACACGCTGAAGCTCTATCCCGATGCGGTTGAAAAGGTTTTCGGGAGCAACGTGGACCACGCACAGCTTCACTAGATTTACGGCGCTCCCACAGAAGAGGACTACCGGCGCTACTCCCCGGCAAGTGCATCGCCTGCGACATGAAAACCTGCAGGGCGTACCCGATCGTGCCCACTTCAGCACGTCATTCGTGGAGCGCAGCAATCTGTCCATGAGAATGTCGATGCGGCGTTTTACCCGGCTGACCAATGCGTTCTCAAAGAAGCTGGACAATCAAGAGCACGCGCTGGCAGTCTATTTCATGCACTACAACTTCTGCCGCGTGCATCAGACGTTGCCCGTCACCCCGGCGATGAAATCGGGGATCGCGAATCATGTCTGGAGCATCGAGAAATTAGTTTCGCTGATGGAGCCGAAGTCGATGCTGGATGGACTACCGGTAGCGTAGGATTTGCAGGTAAAAAGCCACGATTCGCGCCTATAATTCAGAGAGCAATTCCCACCCAATCCAAAGGATGAAATGCATGGGTGGGATACGGCGTGAGCTACAAAGATCAAGAGGAGTGAACGATTTGGCTAGGGCATTTATGGCTTGTGATTACATACAGTTCGGATGCGGACTTTCTGCCCCGCCCGGTTGGAGCAACTTCGATATTGGTCCATCGTTCTGGCTACAGAAGCGGTTTCCTTTCCTGAAGGCGGCGCTCGTAAAACGCGGCTTTCCAGATTACCCAGTAGACGCAATCGAGGTGGGCGATGTGACGAAGGGCTTACCGGTTCTCCGTGGGTATGCAAAGGCTGTCTATTGTTCGCACGTACTTGAACACCTGACTCTTGAGGAGTTTCGCATCGCTGTACGGAACGTTTACGGTTACCTGCGTGGCGATGGCTTGTTTCGAATGGTGGTGCCTGATCTCGAATACCTGGCTACCGCCTATCTTTCCGACCAGAGCAGCATGGCAGCTTCTCGTTTTATGAACGATGCGTGTCTAGGTGAAGAGCGACTGCCACGTGGTCTCCGTGGACTGCCTCGGGCAGTGTTCGGTCGCACCCGACATCTGTGGATGTGGGACTACAAAGGGCTCTCAAAAGAACTCGCTGAGGCGGGATTCACGCACATCCGGCGTGCACAGATGGGCGATTCAGTGGAGCCACGGTTCTCGGAAGTCGAAGACGCAAGTCGGTGGGAGAACTGTCTGGGCGTTGAATGCCGCAAGCGCCCTTTGTGAATCGCAATGCCGACCCTAATCCCGTTTCCGTCAGGGTGGAAGGAACGTCATAAATTGTTCCGAAATCCGAAGGCGCGATGACGTAGCCTGTGTCATCTTTGAATTCCGGGGAGGCCGAGTTGGGTCAGTTTGACCGGAGCCACTTTTGCCAATCCCACAGAGATTGTTCCAACCGCATACGGAGGGGTCGACCCTGGACCGGCGGCAACGAGCTGTACGACAGACCCATGCACGCCTCCGGCACATACCAAGGGGAAGCAACGCTGGATGTTTTCCGGGTGGGCAGTGTAGCTCCCGGCGCCGCCATTCTCTTAGTCACGGCAGCTGCTGCAAGCGGCGGGATCGACGATGATGAGCAGTACCTCGTGAATACAACGCCGGTCCATGCGCAAGTGATGAGCATCAGCTATGGAGGGTGCGAGTCGGCCAACGGCGCGTCGGGGAGGTTGACTACTGGGATACCTTTTTCAGCAGGCGAGGGAGGAGGGAATCTCGGTCTTTGTTTCGTCGGGTGATTCCGGAGCTTCCGGCTGCGATCAGTCCTTTGCAACTCCGCCCGCCGGTCCCCAACCAAACAGTCCGAACCATATCTGTTCCTCGAGCTATGCCACTTGTCTTGGGGGAACCGAATTCAACGATTCCAGCGATCTCTCCATGTACTGGAATACATCGACTGGGGTTGCCCTCAGTTACATTCCCGAGGGAGCCTGGAACGAATCATGGAACAGTTCCACGAGCACAGTGGCTGCGGCCTCACTACCGCTGGCTGCGCAAACAACACCTCCAGCGTCGACGACTGCTCCGCATCGGTCGACCGCAGCGACGGCGACGCACCGGGCCGCACCCGGGTGCGTGACGCCGCCCGAGATGTCGCCGAAGTCGCCAAAGGGGGCAGATGGCTGACGGTCCACTACACCGGCTATCGCCCGTCCCAACCTGCGTATCGACGTAATCGAGCGAGTAGGTCGCCGGTCCGCCGCTGAGTTCCTCGCAACCTGCCGCGCTCACCAGCGGCGAGGCGTAGATCGCATTACTTGACATTTGTTTTTTTGTTCGTCCAATATTTCTGGAATTATCCTGTTTCTTCCGTATAGCGAACCATAAGTTAATTCCATCCTGTTCGGGATCAGGCGGCCTTTGAACACCTCTGAAAACAGGGCTCCGCACCCCCCTAGGCGCGGGTGTTGCTATCGGGTACTCCCGCGCGGCGGCTGAAGTCGATGGCTTGCAGTGGATGCCGCTCCTTCTTCCCAAAGAGCGGTGAGTTTCTACCAAGGAGAATCTCCTGCGAAATTTGCACATTCCATGCAAACCCTGCAAAATGGCCCCAGATCAGCTTTCATGGCGAGAGCGTGAGTTCAAATCTCCTCCTGCGCGGCGAAAAAAAAAGGAGTTCGCATGATCTTTATTTGCGAGAAGTGTGGCCACAGTTTTGACGATGTGAACGTGAGCAGAGCCTGCCCACATTACGGGCTCGGCTACTGTCAGCGATGCGATCGCGTGATCTGCGTATGTCCTCAGGCAATGAGTAGCAACAGCGCAAGAGTCCCGTGGTACAGACGGCTCGCGCGAGTTCTGAAGAGGGAGATTCGTGTACGATGATCCGCCGATCGACGACATGCTGCTTCTTGCCGTCAGCATTGCCACCCCTGCGGCGCTGGCGGCTCGCTTCGGCTTCTGGCTAAGATTCATCGGTGGCGCTGTGCTGTTCGTCATGATCTCAGTCGTTATGTCAGACGAGCCAAGAGCCGAGTGCAGTCGCCGCTGGTTGGAATACCGCTCGCTGAACTCCTCCAGGTGAGCCCGCAGGTGTCCCAGTTCCGTGTACTCGTTGGCGTAGATTTCCTCCCGCTTCAGGGTCTTGATGAAACTCTCGCAGCTGACGTTGTCGTACGGATTCGTCGGCCTTCTCATGCTCGGAACCATGCCATGGCTGGTCAGGATCGCAACATATTCCGCCGAGGCATTGCGTGTCGGAGATTGTGAAGGTAGTAGGTGATTGCGGATTCAGTCGCCAATACAATCCGAGTCCAGCATCGAAAAATATCGTTGCGACGACCATCGTTAGCGCACCACCCGTTTCAAGAATCATGGTCGCCAAGCTCACAGAATCGGCCACTGCGGCGAAGAGCCGTGGACTCGGGTGGCTAATGTCGTCCGGGCTAGGCGGACAATCAAGTGCAAGTGCTAGTCAATGCACGGATCGTTGCATAGTAGTTGATTTTCCTCTAGACCGGACACAGCACGGACACAGCAAAAAAGTTCGCGATGCAATATTTGATAAAATATTGATTTTATTGGCTGCCCCCCAGGGATTCGAACCCCGATATGCTGATCCAGAGTCAGCTGTCCTGCCGTTGAACGAGGGGGCAGTCTATTGAGAAGAACTGCGGCGTTGCGCCGCCTTTTCATACTATCGGCCTCGCCCTGGACGGTCAATAACGCTTCGATCCTCACTGGCTACTCGCTACCAGCTACAGGCTACAGGCTGCTTTATTCCTCACGCAGAACTTCCAGCGGCTTCTGCCCCAGAATGTGAAAGCTCGCGATCCACCCCGTCGCCACCGCCAGCGCCGCCGTGCCCACAACCGCGCCCAGCGATCCTCGCACGTCACGCTGGAACACAACATCCATCCGGTGCAGCAGAATCCTCGACAGCACATTCGCGAACAGCGTCCCCACTCCGCCGGCCAGCAGCCCCAGCACCACAAACTCCACACTGAACACCGTCGCGATCCGCTTCCGCGTCGCCCCCAGCGTCTTCAGCACCACCACCTCCCGAATTCTGCGGAAACGCGTGCTCGCCACACTCGACGCCAGAATGATCAGCCCCGACAAAATCGAAAACCCCGCCAGAAATCGGATCACGATCGTGATCTGATCCACCACTCCCGTGATTGTCTGCAGAATATCGGCGATGTTGATCACCGTCACCGTCGGATAGGTCGCGAACAGCGCCCGCTCGATCTCCGGAATCGCGTTCGGCCTTGCGTGAATGTCCCCGTACCAAACCGTCGGCTGATCCTGCAAAAGTGCCTGAGGCAAAATAAACTCGCTCCGCGCAAATGCGTGCTCGCCCACAATTCTGTAAATCGCCGCGACCTTCACCGCAATCTCTTTATCCCCCGCAATGAATGTCACCCGCGACCCCACTTTCAGATTCAGCCGCTTCGCCACGTGATCTACGACCGCTAAATCCGGCCCACTCGTCTCGCCCCACCACTTCCCTTCCGCTACCCTGGTCCCCTCCGGAGCGGCATCCGCCCACGACAGCGTCGCGTTCCGCAGCAGCCGCTTCGGATAATTCTTCACCTTCAGATCGTCGACCGATGTCCCATCGACCGATTCCACCCGCGCCGACACAATCGGAACCGCCTCCAGATTCCCCATCACCCCCGGTTGCTTGCTCAGCTCCGCCCGAATCCCCGGCACCTCCTCCGTACTCATATCGATCAGAAACAGATTCGGCGTGTCCGGCCTCACATCCTCATGCAGCGCATTCACAATCGACCGCTGCATCAGGAAAACACTCAGGATCAGCATCACCCCCGTGCCCAGCGCCGCCAGCACCGCTGCCGATTGATTTCCCGGCCGATACAGATTCGCCAGCCCGTGCCGCAGCGCGGAGTGTAAATGTAACCGTGTCTGTGTCAAAAGCGCACGCAGCGTCCGCAACGTCACCGCCGAAAGCCCCAGAATTACCACCAGCAGCCCGGCCAGACATGCCGCAAACCATTTCCCCACCAGCATGGAGTCCGACAGCGCCGCCGCAATCCCGCCCAGCCCCGCCAGAATCACCACCACCGAACCCAGCTGTAGCTTGTGCTCCTTTAGCCATGCGATCCAGCCCCCTCCATCGCCGCTTTCCACCATCCTCCGCAGCACCAGGCTCGGCCGCACATTGCGCACATCCAGCAGCGGCGGTAAACAAAACAGCAGAGTGGTCAAAACCCCCGTCCCCAGCGCCGCCAGCACCGGATTCAGCGGCAGCCGTATCTCCGTCCTCACAGGCAGCAGCTTACCCAGCAGCGATGGAAACGCATATTCCACACCCAGCCCCAGCACCACGCCAATCAGTGCTCCCCCCAATCCAAGTAACAGTGTCTGGAGCAAATAAATGCGCAGAATGTCCGCCGACCGCGCCCCGATCGATTTCATGATCGCCAGAATCTCAATCCTCTGCTGCAGGTGCGCACGCATCGCCATCGCCACGCCGATCGCCCCCAGCACCATCGCCACCAGACAGATCAGGCTCAGCAAGCCTGTCGCCCGATCCACGCCCTGCGTCAGCGTGGGGCTCGTCTCGCGGAAATCCGTCACCTGCGCGTCCGGCAGAATCTTCTCGATCTGTGCCCGCACATCGGCCACCTTCAGCTTGTCTCCCAGCGCAAACAAATACCGCTCCGTCGCGCGGCTCCCTGGCTGCAGTAATTCCGTTTCGTCCATCGCCCTCCGCGTCATCATCACGCGCGGCCCCAGCCCCACCCCCGCCGTCATCCGGTCCGGCTCCTTCACTATCACCGCCGCAATCCGGAACCACCGCCCGCCAATCTTCAGCTCGTCGCCCACCTTCGCGCGCAGGCGCACCAGCAGATTGTCGTCTACCACCACCGTGTCGTCATTCAGGGCCGTTCTCAGATCCGCGCCGGTCGACAACACCACCGTGCCGTAAAACGGATACTCCCTCGGATCCACCGCCTTCAGCGTCACCAGCAGCGGCACCGGATCGTCCTGCACCATCGCCATCGACACGGTCTCCGTCACGACCGTCCGCCGCACCCCCAGCCCCGACTTCTCGCTCGCCAGCGCATCCAGCTGTTTCGATTCCGCCGCTGTCGCCTGCCGGAACATCCGTGCCGACAAATCCCCCGCCATGATGCTGCGCGCCTGCAACAACAGCGTCCGCGCAAACGACTGGCTGAATCCACGCACCCCCGTCAGCGCCGCAACGCCGATCGCCACCGATAACAGCACGAAAAGAAACTTCGCCCTGCCCGCACGCAGCTCTCGCCACGCAATCCTTGCAGCCGTCGACCACGGCAGCGCCGGCTTCATCGGCTCGACTCCGTCGCCACTGCCTCGGCCTGTGTATTGGCTCGAAGATCGTCCGCCACCACTAGTCCATCCCGCAGCTGAATCCTCCTGTCCGCGCGCCCCGCAATCTGCGCGTCGTGCGTCACCAGCACCAGCGTCGTCGCCGACTCCCTCTGCCGTTCTCCCAGCAGCTCCAGCACGTGCTGCCCATTCGCCGAATCCAGATTCCCCGTCGGCTCATCCGCCAGCACAATCGGCGGCTCCAGCACAAACGCCCGCGCCAGCGCCACGCGTTGCTGCTCCCCGCCCGACAGCTGCACGGGATAATGATGCAGCCGGTCCTGCAACCCCACCGCCGCCAGCAGCGTCTCCGCCTTTTTCCGCGCATCGCCGCGCGCATTCAGCTCGTGCGGCAGCATCACATTCTCCAGCGCCGTCAGCGTCGGAATCAGCTGGTACGACTGAAACACAAATCCGATCCGGCTCCCGCGCAGCTCCGCCAGCTTGTCCTCTTCCAGCCGGCTGATCGCCACGCCGTCCAGAATCACTTCGCCTTCGCTCGGCGAATCCAGCCCCGCCAGCAGCCCCAGCAGCGTGCTCTTGCCGCTGCCGCTCGCCCCCATGATCGCGGCAAACTGCCCCTTCGGAATCGTCAGGTCGATTCCCCGCAGAATCTCCACCGTACGCGTCCCGTTGCGAATCGACTTCTTCAGCCCCTTCACCTCGATCATCCGCTCTCCTCAGTGCTCACCCGGTAAGCTAATCTTGTCATCAAAATTGAATTGTCATCCCGAGCGAAGCGCGGAGCGCGAAGCCGAGGGACCTGCGTTTAACACCTGGATGCGCATCACTCATTTCATGAACTGCGGCCGCCTCATCATTCTCATCGCCACCCTCTTCTTCCTTCCTTATACATACGCCGCCCCGCCCCGCCCTGTTCCCGTCATCGTTTGCTTCGGCGACAGCATCACCGCCGGTCCCGGCATCGACCCTGGCCACACCTGGCCCGACGATCTCCAGACCGCCCTCGACAACCGCGGCTACCACTACAAGGTCATTAACTCCGGCATCAGCGGCAACACCAGTAAAGACGGCGTCGACCGCCTCAAAGACGTTCTCCGTCTCCATCCTGCTGTCGTCATCGTCGAATTCGGCGGCAACGACGGCCTCCGCGGCCTGCCCATCGCCGACACCCGCCGCAATCTCTCCGCCATCGTCTCGACCCTGCTGCACGCCGGCAGCAAAGTCGTCCTCGCCGGAATCACCCTCCCGCCCAACTACGGCCCCGACTACATCAAGCCGTTCGACGAAACCTACCACCTCATCGCGGCCCAATTCCGCGTGCCGCTCCTGCCCGAACTTTACGCCAACGTCTACACCGTCCCCGGCGCCATTCAGGAAGACGGCATTCACCCCACCGCCAAAGGCGCGCAATTGCTGGCCGACAGTTTCTTACCGCTTCTGATTCCTCTTCTTCGCAAATGAGCTGACATCGTACTGCGCGATGCGCCCCCTGCCCGTGCGGTCAGCACCAACACTGCTCCAGCTTCAGTCACCGGCTACCCGCTATCGGCTGTTTAGTTGCTGACTTCTCGCAACAACTAATTCCCTGCCCTGTGTTTTCACTTTCCGAAAGGCGAATGACAACGCACTCGGGAAATTAAGTCCTTCGCCGGAAGGAGACCACAAATGAAACTTTCCATCGTTGCCACCGCGCTTCTCGCCCTCACCGGCACCGTCGGCATGGCGCAGACCATCCCCCAGCGACAGGCTGACCAGCAGGGCCGCATCGCCCAGGGCGTTCGCTCCGGCCAGCTCACACGGCGCGAAACCCGCAACCTCGAAGGCCGTGAGAGGTCCATCCGCCGCCAGGAACGCTTCATGCGACGCGCCGACTACGGACGCCTCACCCCCCGTGATCGCGCGGTCCTCAACCACCGGCTGAATCGCACTTCGCGGGCCATCTACCGCGACAAGCACAACGCCTTTCACCGCGGATAAAGTCGCTACGCCAGTGTGTGGGTGTCTCAGCATGGCGGCAGAGACACCCAGCAACCTGTAACCAGCAACCTGCAACCTGTAACCTGTGCTCATCCCAACACCACGAACGGCTGAAACAGCGTTCCCGCCACGCGCTTCCCCACCGCCACCAGTTCCCGCTGTCCTTCGAAAATCTTCACCAGCGCCGCATCCGAATACTCCGGCAGATTCACCTGCATCCCATTCCTGATCCGCCCCAGCGTCTGTTCGTCCGCCGTCACCGCCGGCATCTCCATCAGCAGCGTCCGCGGATGTGGCATCCGCGACTCCAGCTCTCCCTCCGCCGCCAGCGCTTCAATTTGCTCCAGCGTGAACGCCTGTTCCAGCGTGAACTCGCCCGCCGCCGTGCGCCGCAGGCTCTTGAGATGCGCGCCGCATCCCAGCGCCTGCCCCATCGCATGCGCAATCGCGCGCACATACCCTCCCGCTGAAATTCGCATCGCGAACAGCGCTGTGTCCCCCTCGACGCTCTCGATCGCAAACGCCTCCACCGTGATCTTCACCGGTTTCAGCTCCGGATTCTTCCCCGCCCTCGCCAGCTTGTACGCTGGCGTCCCCTCCACTTTTTTTGCGGAAAACGGCGGCGGCATTTGTTCGATTTCGCCCACAAACTTCGCCGCCTCCGCGCGCACCGCCTCCAGCGTCAGTGCAACAGCGCGTTTCTCCCCGACAACCTGCCCCTCGGCGTCGTACGTATCCGTCGCAAACCCGAACCGAATCGTCCCCGTATACGCCTTCCCGCTCGTCGAAAAGAACTGCGCCAGCCGCGTGTACTTCCCCAGCAGCAGCGGCAACACTCCCGTGGCCATCGGATCCAGCGTCCCCAGATGCCCTACCGACTGCTCGCCCGTCGCGCGCCGCACCCGCGCCACCACGTCATGCGACGTCATCCCACCCGGCTTATCGATAATCAGGAGCCCGTTCACTTCACTACGATAAACCGGCACGGCGCGCTTCAGGCTTCCTGCTCCGGACTGCCGGTAAATACGAT
>JASHPM010000499.1 GCA_030038115.1 Acidobacteriaceae bacterium
CTGGCCGGTGCCGTACCGCACCAACAGGTTCGGCAAACACTGCTGACCCACGACGTCTATTTGCTTCCGACCCTTGGCGAAAACTTCGGCCACGGGATCGCGGAGGCGCTCCAGGCAGGCTGCCCGGTTGTCATCAGCGATCGGACGCCGTGGCGCAACCTTGAGGAGCTGGGTGTGGGCTGGGATCTGCCGCTCGGAGATGTCGCTGCCTTTACTCGTGCGCTGCAGCATTGCGCGGACATGGCTCCCGACGAATTCGATCGTTTCCGCAAACGCGCCAGCGCCTATGGTCTCGCGGTTGGCAGCGATCCAGGCATTCTGAACCAAAATCGGCAGATGCTGAATGCCGCCCTGAAGAACCGAACAATGGTCGCATACGAGCACATGCACGGGGCGGATCGGCTGCAGCTATTTTCGGGGGACAGCCGATGAGAGCGCTCGTTACCGGAGGGGCAGGTTTCATCGGCTCTAATATCGCGCTTGCGCTGCTTGAACGTGGCCACTCGGTTGTCATCCTCGACGATCTCTCCTCGGGATGCGCCGCAAATCTTCCCGCCGGCGCGCGGGCCCGTTTTATTCACGCGGATGTTCGCGATTCCCGCTGTGTGCGCGAGGCGATGGAGGGCGTCTCCTGGGTGTTTCATCTTGCTGCTTCGGTCGGCAATAAGCGTTCCATCGATCATCCCGTCAGGGATGTGGAGATCAATGTCCTCGGAACTCTTCAGGTGCTGGAGGCGGCGCGCGCAGCCGGTGTCCGCAAGATCGTGGTTTCCTCCTCGGCCGCCATTTTTGGCGAACTGAAGACCCTGCCTATCCGCGAAGATCACCCGGTCGAACCGGATTCGCCCTATGGCGCGAGCAAGCTCTGCGCGGAAAAGGAAGCTTTGGCCTTTGGCAAACTTTATGGTATTGAGACGGTCTGCCTGCGTTACTTCAACGTCTATGGGCCGCGCCAGCGATTCGATGCGTACGGCAACGTGATCCCGATCTTCGTTTTCCAGGCTCTGCGTGAAGAGCCTCTCACAATTTTCGGCGATGGCGAGCAGACGCGCGACTTCGTTCATGTGGGCGATGTGGTTCAGGCCAATCTGAAAGCGGCCGACGCTCCGGGCGTTTGTGGCGCGTTCAACATCGGAAGCGGCACGCGTATCAGCATCAATGGGCTGGTAGACAGGCTGCGCACAACGATGGACGGGTTACCGCCGGTCCGCTATGCTCCGCCACGTCGGGGAGATGTACGCGACAGCCTGGCCGACATTACCGCAGCCCACACGGCTTTCGGATTTCAGCCGCGAATCGGACTGACCGCTGGTCTTGCCGATTACGTTGCTTGGGCACGGCGAGAGGACGTTGTGCTTGCCCATCAAGGAGATCATGCTCGGGGCTTCGGGCATGCTCGGCCACAAATGTTTCAGCGGAGCCTGCGGAGTGATTCTGAGTTATCGCACTCCTGATCCGGGTGAGTTGCAGTGGCGGTCGTCGAACAAGAATGAAGATACTCTTACTCACGCAGTGGTTCGACCCTGAACCGTGCTTCAAGGGGCTCGCCTTTGCGCGTCAACTCGCGCGCAAAGGGGACAGCGTCGAGATCCTGACGGGCTTTCCGAACTATCCGGACGGCAAGGTGTATCCGGGATACCGCGTACGACCCTGGCGGGTGGATCGCATGGAGGGGTTCCGGGTTTGTCGCGTCGCACTCTATCCAAGCCATGATCGCTCGGCGCTGCGGCGTTCTCTGAATTATTTGAGCTTTGCCCTGGCCAGCGCGATCCTTGGCCCTTTTCTGGTTCACCGCCCCGATGTGATTTATGTCTATCATCCGCCGGGGACGATCGGGCTTCCGGCGCTGCTTCTGCGATGGTGGTTTTCCGTTCCTGTTGTTTATGATGTGCAGGATTTGTGGCCCGATACGATTGCAGCCACGGGGATGGTATCCAGCCGCACCGTACTCTCGCTGCTCGATCGTTTGTGCCGGTTCGTGTATCGCCGCGCGGACCGGCTGGTAGTACTCTCGCCGGGTTTCCGCAGGGCGCTCATCGATCGTGGTGTTGCGGATAACCGTATTCAGGTGATTTATAACTGGGCCCCTGATGACGCACTCGGGACTTCGACAAAGCCCTCGTCGAGTTACAACAAACGCATCGATGAGTTCAGGGTGGTGTTTGCCGGTACTATGGGTTTCGCCCAGGCACTGGACGCCGTCCTGGAAGCTGCTGCTCAATGCGCCGTTAACGTACCCCAGGCTCGCTTTGTGTTTGTGGGTGGAGGAGTCGACCGAAGCCGTCTGGAAATGGAAGCGCATAAGCGCCAGCTGGACAACGTGGAGTTTGTTCCTCATCAGCCGCCATCTGCCATGCGGGCGATCTTCGATCTGGCCGACGCTCTGCTGGTTCACCTGAAAGACGATCCGCTGTTTGCTGTGACCATTCCCGGCAAGACTCAGGCCTATTTGGCTTCCGGACGGCCGCTGATCATGGCGGTGCGCGGCGATGCTGCCCGGTTAGTGGAGCGTGCCAACGCCGGAGTGCTGGCTGAGCCTGAGGATCCCGCGAGTATTGCAGCTGCCGTGGAAAGACTAGCTTCCCTTTTGCCGGAGGATCGTGAGCGCATGGGTGCTGCCGGCAAGGCATTCTATGAGCGGGAACTCGCGATTGACGTGGCTGTCGATCAGTTCCGGAACTTATTTCATCGGCTCAGCAGAGAAGCTGAACCCTGGGAAGGCTGTTCCTCGAAGGTTACGCCATGAAGAGGACGCTCGACCTGGTCGCAGCAGTGGCAGGATCGATCCTGCTGTTGCCGCTCTTCCTGGCGGTTGCGATTGTCGTTCGCATGACTCTGGGTCGTCCCGTTTTGTTCCGGCAGAGTCGGCCTGGCTATAAGGAGCGCCTGTTCACGCTCTATAAGTTTCGTACCATGACGGATGCGGTTGATCGTCATGGGGTATCTTTGCCGGATCGGGCGCGTCTTACTCGTACTGGTCAATTCCTGCGACGCACCAGCCTGGACGAGCTTCCTCAGCTCTGGAATGTGCTCAGGGGCGATATGAGTCTGGTCGGTCCCCGACCGCTGCTGCTCCACTATCTGCCGCGCTACACGTCGGAGCAGCGCCGCAGGCACGAGGCATTGCCAGGTCTGACCGGCTGGGCTCAGGTGATGGGCCGTAACTCCCTCAACTGGGATCAGAGACTGCAACTCGACACTTGGTATGTGGCACACCGGACTTTGTGGCTGGACCTTCGCATCCTGGTCATGACCCTTCGATCGCTGATTCTGCGCAGAGATATCAGTCACGACGGGCATGTCACAATGCCGGAATTTCTCGGATCCTCAGCTGGACACGACTTATGAAATCTCTCATTCTCTGGGGCGCAGGCGGCCACGCAGCCGTCGTTCTGGATATCGCTGTTGCGATGGGGTGTTTTGAATCTGTCGCTCTGGTGGACGACGGACGGCCTGATTGCTCTTCTCTGCCCGCTCCTCTGCTGGGCTCCAGTCGTGTGCTGTTGAGTATGCCGCAGGGAACGGACTGCCAGTTCCTGGTGTCGATTGGCGACAATCAGGACCGCGCCCGATGCTTCGAGGCAGGCTTGCGCGCCGGATGTCTGCCCGCCACGCTGATCCATCCCTCCGCGGTCGTCTCCCCGTCGGCAGTCATTGGCCGCGGCACGGTGGTTATGGCGCGCGCCGTGATCAATGCGAGAGCAGTGATCGGGCAAAACTGTATCGTCAATACGGGTGCGGTGGTGGAGCACGACTGCCTCGTTGCCGATCACGTCCACATCGGGCCTGGGGCTGTTCTTGGAGGAGGAGTTCAGATTCACCCTTATGTTTCGATGGGGCTGGGAGCCATAGCCCTCCCGAGCGCAGTGATCGGCGATTCAGCCGTCATCGGGGCGGGCTGCGTTGTTCTCGATGCAATCCCGGCACTGGCTACAGCGGTGGGTGTGCCGGCACGAATTGTTTCGCGGGTCCCGGTTTATTCTGGCCAATGAAGCGCATTCTTCTTTCAGTTCCGCACATGTCCGGTGAGGAAGAGGCCTGGGTGCACGAGGCCTTTGCTTCCAACTGGCTCTCCACAACGGGTCCAAACCTGGATGCCTTTGAGCGGGCCATCGAGCAACGCACGGGAGTGCCTGCCGTCGCGCTGAGCAGTGGTACCGCGGCCATTCATCTCGGATTGCGGGCGCTGGGTGTTGGTCCTGGCGATCGGGTCTTCTGTTCTACGCTCACTTTTGTCGCCAGCTGTAATCCCATTCGCTACCTGGGCGCCGAACCGGTCTTTCTCGACAGTGAGCGCTCCAGCTGGAATCTGGATCCGAACGTGCTCGAAGACGCTCTGCGTCGTTGCGCGAACCGGGGTCGGCTTCCGCGCGCCCTCGTCGTTGTTCACCTGTACGGGCAGTGCGCGGATATGGATCCCATCCTCTCTCTCTGCCGTCAATATGGAGTGCGCGTGCTGGAAGACGCCGCCGAGGCGCTGGGCGCCACCTATAAAGGTCGCCCCGCCGGCGCGCTCGGCGATGCAGGAGTGTTTTCCTTCAACGGGAACAAGATCATCACCACGACGGGCGGAGGGATGCTGGTGTCACCCCACGCCGAGCTTATCGATCGAGCCCGTTTCTGGTCGCAGCAGGCGCGCGATGCGGGGAAGGCGTACCAGCATTCAGAGACTGGTTACAACTACAGGATGAGCAACGTCCTGGCGGGCATCGGCCTCGGCCAGCTTGCGGTGCTCGACATCCGAATTCAGCAACGGCGCGCCATCGCCTTTCGTTATCGAGACGCCTTTGCAAATTCTCCGGGCATCACCTTCATGCCTCAGGCTCCTTATGGATTGCATACGAACTGGCTCAGTTGCTTTCTTATCGACCAGCGCGAGCTGGGATTCTCCCGCGATGCGCTGATCCACAAGCTTGACGAGGCGAATATTGAGGCCCGGCCTGTGTGGAAGCCCATGCACCTGCAGCCGCTGTATGCGGGCTGCGAGGTTTATGGCGGAGCGGTCGCAGAGGATCTTTTCCGCAGCGGCATCTGCCTGCCCAGTTCCAGCAGCCTCTCCAGCGAAGAACAGCTGTACGTGATCGACACATTCCGCACGGCCGTGGGAACTGCAGTGGCAACGACCACCATAGCAGCCGACTGAGCAACGTCCCCCTGTTAACAATTACGCCGGATATAAAACATATGCGCAAACACCCGCCTTTTGCCATCAGCTCTGCCGCGATCCGTTTTGTGTTCGTGTTTGGTTCTCAGGCCGCGATGTTTGCGTTTGCCGGAATAACCGCCTTTCTGCTGCGCTTCGATTTCAGCATTCCGTCCAGTTACCTGGGGGACCTTACATGGGCGATCCCCATCTGGGTTTTCGTCAAAACCCTGACCTTCCAGCTGGCCAAGCTGAATCGGCGAGGCTGGCGGTATGTTTCCTTCGTCGATCTCTATCGGCTGGTGCTCGCGAATTCCATTGCCTCCATCATGAGCTGCGGCATCATCCTGCTGCTGCTTCCGCGAGGCTTTCCCCGGTCCCTTTACGCCATCGATTTCACCCTGTGTGTTCTGGGAACCGCGGGCCTTCGGGCATTGGTACGCATGATTTCAGAATTGACCCGACCCCCTCGCGGCGCGGGAGAAAAGCGGGCGCTGATCTACGGCGCCGGGGATGCGGGTATCACGCTGCTGCGGGAGATCCGCAACAATTCTCGCCTGCCCTATCGCGTGCTTGGGTTTATCGACGATTCCCCGGGCAAACAGAACCTGCGCCTGGGTGGGGTTTCGGTCATTGGCCAGGGAGAGGAAGTTGAGGAACTGGTAGTAAAACTGGCAGTTGATATCATCCTGATCGCCATCCCCTCGGCGACCGGCGCCGAGATGAAACGCATCCTTGAGTTATGCAGGGCGGCGGGCGCTGAATGCAAGACGGTTCCTGGACTGGCTGAAGTAATCGAGGGCCGCGCCCTGGCCCGTCAGATTCGCGATGTGGCCGTCGAGGACCTGCTGGGTCGAACCCAGGTTCATCTCGAAGAAGAGCAGATTCGACGAGCACTCGAGGACCGGGTCGTGCTCGTCACCGGCGCAGCTGGATCCATCGGCTCGGAGCTGTGCAGGCAAATTGCGCGCTTTCAGCCCCGTTGCATTGTCGGTTTCGATATAGCGGAGTCACCGCTCTTTGAGATTGACCGCGAAATGCGTGAGCAATTCCCCTCGGTCTCGTTTTGTCCCGAGATCGGCAGCATCCGGAATCGCACACGGCTCGGCGAGATTCTCGGCCGGTATCGCTGTTCCACCGTCTATCATGCGGCCGCTTACAAACATGTGCCGCTTATGGAAGAGCAGGTTTTCGAGGCCGTCGAGAATAACGTCTTCGGCACCTGGAACGTGGCTTTGGCGGCTGCGGAAAGCGGCGTCGCCGATTTTGTTCTCATTTCTTCCGACAAGGCTGTGCGGCCGGGCAACATCATGGGCGCAACCAAGAGGATTGCCGAATTGCTGCAGACCTCTTTGCAGAACGGGCATACGAAATATGTTGCGGTCCGATTCGGCAATGTTCTCGGCTCCAGTGGGAGCGTGCTCCCCATTTTCAAGCAGCAAATTGCCGCGGGCGGTCCGGTCACGGTCACGCACCCGGAGATGCGGCGTTTTTTCATGACCATTCCGGAAGCCTGCCAGCTTGTGCTGCAGGCTGCCGCCATCGGCCGGGGTGGCCAGATTTGCGTGCTGGACATGGGCGAGCCCGTCAACATCCTCGATCTGGCGCGCAATCTGATCACCTTGTCCGGGTTGCGGCCCGACGAGGACATCCGCATTCAGTTCACGGGGATACGGCCCGGCGAAAAGCTCTATGAAGAGTTGGGCACGGGTCTGGAAGACACGCTGCCAACCAGTCACGAAAAGATCCGCATCTTCGCCAGCGGAACCATGCAATGCTTCGCACCCGAGAAATGGCTCGAATCTCTCCGCGCAATCTGTGAGCGCCGCGACCTGGGCCAGCTGATTTCCGCTATCCGCATCGTGGTCCCTGACTACACGCCGAGCGCCGGCCTCCTGAAGCAGCTTATCGGCCGAACGGAGCACTCGCCTGCGGTTGATCTCAAGGCATCGCTCCTGGATCGGTTTATCGCTGCCGATTAGCCACGTTGCTCGGCCGGAATCGCGCGGCTCCGGCAACGAAACGAAAGTCCTGCAGGAGTTCCGGATACTTAACGCCAGCAATCAAGTGAGGTGGGCGTGCAGCGGAGTACCAGGATCGGCGTGGTGGTTTCGAGGGCTGCCCTGCTGGTGGTTCTGCTCACAGGCATTGTGTGGAATGTGCGCGCGGCCATCGCCGATCAGCTGGCCTCCCGCGACACCCCTGCCGCGCTGCGGCTCGCCATTCGCCTCGATCCTGCAAACCCCGTCTACCCCGCGCAGCTGGCATGGGAACTGCAGGTGGCCGATCCTCGAACTGCGCAGTCTCTCCTCCGGCGTGCTGTGCGCCTCAATCCATATGATTCCAGCGCCTGGATCGGCCTCGGTCTGTTCGCGGAAGAACAGGGAGACATGGCCAGCGCCGAGGCTAATCTGCTTCACGCTGCAACGGTCGACGTCACTTGGCTGCCCAGCTGGTCGCTCGCGAACTTCTATTTCCGCCGCCAGCGCTGGGATGCGTTCTGGTCCTGGGCTCAAAAAGCGGCGCAAATGGTCCCCGACGACATAACTCCCCTGCTGCGGCTGGCCTGGAATGTCGCTCCCAGCGAAACTGATATTCAGAACCGTCTCCACATCCGTCAACCGGAGGCGCAGCGCCAGTTTCTTTGGTTCCTCATCGTCCAGGGCGATGCAGCAGCGGTCGCCGACTGGGCAAATCGCGCCCTCACGCCCGCTGGGGCGGCTTCCGCGGATGATGTTCTCTCCGCGTGCGAATGGCTGATCCAGCAGAAGCACCCGGATCTGGCCTTGCCCCTCTGGAATGGCCTGGCTGTCCGCCATCAAATCCCTTTTTCCGCGCTCCAACCCGGTTCCGGCGACGCCGTCACCAATGGGGACTTCACCCGGCAACCGCTCTCCCGCGGTTTCGACTGGCGCTTGGCCAGGTCGGATGGAGTTGGAGCTTTCCTCAATGCCGATCCGCCTGCGATCGGCTTTGAATTCTCCGGCCGGGAAGCGGAGAGTTTCCTGCTCCTCTCTGAACTGGTCCCGGTCCTGCCAGAGAAGTCCTATATGCTTTTCGCCCAGGATGCGTCGTTCGACATTCCGCCTCACAGTGGACTGGAACTGGTGGCCGCCGACACAGCATCGGGAACGGTTCTGGCCCGGACGAGTGGATTCGCGGGAAGCGAACAGCAGAGCCAGGTTTGCCTCACCACACCGCAAGACAGCCAATTCCTTACGCTGATGCTCGACTATCAGAGGCAGCCGGGAACGGTTCCTCTCGAGGGCCGCATTGCAATTCGGAAAATCAGCCTTTTGCCCGCGCCTGGTGCCGCATGCCCAGCGCTCCCCGCACCTCGGCGGAATTAACGGACGGCCCCGAAATCCGCCGGATACTCCAGGCCCTTAGCGAGGCCCGATTTCCACAGAGCAGCCCCTGCGAGTAGGGATAACTGCTGCCCTGCGCGGGCGAGCCGGCAATCATCGGTCCTGAGATGGAATGCTGCTCCCCGGGCAAAAAAAGATCGAGTCAGCACAAATAACGGGCTGTGATATTGTTTCTGTCACAAAGGCCCCTGAAGGGTGGACCTGATGCTCAGGAATCTGCAATCGGCGGTTGCTCTTCTCACCTGCGCCTGTATGGTTGGCTACGCAGCGGTGCCGGCCAGCATCGGCATTCTGGTTACAGACAGTCCAGCGCTTGTAGACGGCGTTCCCATTCACGGAAACTCGACGTTGTTTTCCGGGAATGTTGTCAAAACGGCATCGGCGGCTTCGTCTGTGCGGTTTGCCGATGGCGCCAGCCTTGTACTCCAGCCAGGAGCAGCGGTGCGGGTCTTCCGCGACTACTCGGTCCTCGAGCAGGGGGTGGCAACGCAGAGCGGCAGTCACAGGCGTGCGCTCGTCGTTGACAGCCTTGCGATCGCTTCATTGTCGAGCCAGGGTGTCGTCGCCGCAGCCCGGCGTGACGATTCACATTTCGAAGCCGTGGCCGAGAACGGGCCCGCTGAGGTTCGCACACCCGTCGGGAAACTGGTAGCCCAGCTTAATCCCGGCGAGCCGCGCACTTTTACGATTAGTGTTGTTACCGCCGCCCAGGAGCAGCAGGAACAAAAAACTCCGCGACCGCCCGCCGGACCGCCCATTACCGTCAGGGGCATTCTGCGTCTTGAGCCCGATGAGGAATTCAAGGTCACCAACGATGCTGACGGCACCGAATACATTGTGCAGGGAGACATTCCGGGCAGTGCAATCGGCGCCTCCGTTCTCATTCAGGGTAATTCTGCCGGAGTATCCCCCAGCGTCATGTGCACCACCCCATCCGCCCAAAGCGGCGTGGCTCCCTGCCACATCATCATGGTCCGTTCGATTCGCAGGCTCGCCGCCGGCTCCGCGAAGGAAAATGGGGAAGCGCCCGCCCCGGCTGCCCAGGGGTCGCGCTGGTCGTCCAAAGCGGTCATCGTCACAGTCGCGGTTGCTGGTGGCGGAGCGCTGATTGCGCTCCTGGCACTCAATGGGGGAGGCTCTAAATCGTCCACCAGTGCTCCCTGAGGGTCTGCGGTCGAAGGCCGACTCACTGCGCGTTCACTCAGGGCCTGTCGGCTCCGCAGGAGAGGCTTCAACACGCCGCTTGTCGTTGCCCGGTTCGACGGCGACGGCCATCCCCAGGGTCAGGAAGACCCATCCTCCCATAACCGGCCGGGAAAATGGGTAATCGAGCGTTGCGTGCAGCAGCACCGCGATGATCCCGAGAGCCCAGACTGATCGCCACGCCGGTTTCAGTGCCCGGATTGCCACTGCCAGCATGGCCGCACCCGTCGGCAAGCCCCCCTCGGCAACCCACTGCAGCCAGTCGCAATGGGCCTCATTCACGAATCGTCCAGGATCGATCAGAGCAAAGGCGGGATAAACCGCGGGCCAGCACCCCAGCCCGAAGCCGCTCCAGGGGCGGGCTCGGATCATGTGGAGGGTTGCAATGACGAAAGGCAGCCGGCCCGGAAGCAGCGCCTCGGTCTGAAACCGCTCTGCGATCTTTCCCCATCCCACCACCAGCATCAGAACCGCTGTCAGCCCCGCAAGAGCCAAAAGCAGCCTTCTCGCCTGTGTAGCCGGAATCTGTCGCCTCCACTGCAGCGCCAGAACCACCACCGTCTCTGCTGCAACCAGAGCCAGTCCTCCGCGCGACGCGCTCACCACCACCGACGTCAGCAGGACGCCCGAGATTCCGATATAGGTCATTGCATTTCGCCGGTCGCTGAAAGCAAGCGACAGCGCCATCGGCAGAATCACCTCGATCAGCGCGGCAAAATGCGTGTGGTACGGGATGGGGCCCATCACAAAGGGATAATCCGGCGCGGGCCACAGGCCGTAAATCATATGCGGCGAAAGAAACGTCTGCAGGATGGCTTCCGTCGCCAGAGCGCATCCGAACCACACCACTCCCACCCGCACTTTCCGCGAGAACTCGCGATCCGCAAACAGAGAAACGCCCAGATAATAGACGGCCAGCCAGGTCACCCATTTCCAGATGGCAGCCTCCGTGTCCGATCGGACCTGGGACCAGCCAGTGAGGAGTTGCAGGCAACCCCACAAGGCGATGAACGCAAGGACGGCGATGGGCAACAGCGCGGTTGCCGGGGGTCGCCGGCCCATGACCAGCGCTGCCCCGGCCAGCGCGAAAACTGCGGACTCGAAGGTTCCGGTCGCCCACCAGGAAGGAATCCATAGTGTCAGCGTCGCCAGCGCCAGGATGACGACCAGCAGTACTGCCACGCTCCTGTCCGAGGGGCGCGCACCACGGGGTCCCGACCACCTGTCGCTCTTCACATCATTAGTTTTATAGAACGGCAACGTGCCGGGGAGTATAGATTTTCATTTCGGCCCGCCTCCCCGAAGCGGATCGGCTGCCCCAGGGCCCGGGTGAACCTTCTGCGATCACGTATTTCAGGGTTCCTGGCACTATACAGTCGTAGAACTCGGCGGGCGGCCCGCGCAGGATTTCCGCACCTGACCGGCGGCGGCTCCGCATCTCAACTCTCTGTGCGGATTTTTGTGAAAGTTCGACCTGAACCGTTGTACGATGCCTCAAAGCCGCGACGGCAATCCTGCCCAAAACGGCTTCTCTTCCCCTGTATGTATCCGCCTTTGTGGCGGGTGCGTGAGTTTTCCTCCCCTTAGAGCTGGTTGGTTTCGACGGGTCACCCGCCGGTCCGCTCAGGCTGCGCTGGCAAAAGCGCCGCCTCAGGACGGTTCCCAGCGGTTTGCGCTTCATCGGGTCGGGGTCAGTCGTGGATAAAAGGGTCAGAATCGGGCACTGCAGGGTGGCAATCGCGAGCGTGCTTGCGCTTGTGCTTTTCAGTGGCTCACCCCTGCACGCGCTCTTTGGCTTCGGCCATAAGAACAAATCCGGCTCCGGTCCCTACCCCACACTCACCCCCGATCAGGTCAGTCTTCTGCGTCGTGCTGCCTACCGGGAGAAATTCCTCATCCAGGTCATCCAGCAGCACACGCCGCTCATTCAGACCTACCTTCAGCACATGCGCCCCGACCGCCAGCTCGGCGCTGTTCCCACTTCCGATCTGTACCTTCTCGGTCGCGTCGACTTCCAGGGCCGCTTCAACGATGTGCTCTACAAAAAGCCGGCCGTCACGTCGGGAGCTCTGGACCTGCCCGCGAACCTGCTCGACAAACTGACCGGGGTCTTCCGCCTCAGGATGGCCCCCAACGGCTTTATGGACATGATGTTCATCGACTACCGGAGCTTTGACTTCGCGCACTACCGTTTTCGCTTCATCCGCCGGGAGTTCCTGGGCTCTGTCCGCACCTTGGTCTTCGACGTCACCCCCCGTTCCGGATCCGGCCGCGGACGATTCGCTGGCCGCATCTGGATTGAGGATCAGGACGCCAACATCGTCCGCTATACCGGCACCTTCACCCACGCGGGTTTCCACAATGCCTATTTTCATTTCGACAGCTGGCGCGGCAACGTGCAGCCTTCCGTCTGGCTGCCGATGGCCATTTACGTCGAAGACCGCGATTTTCGCGCGCAGAGCCACATCTGGGGTTACGGTTTCCGCCTGCCCGCCGCCGTCGTTGCCGATAACCAGGCCGATGCCGCTGAACCCGCTGAGCAGCCTGACACAGGCCCTCAGGACCTGAGCCCGCTCCAGGCGCAGCGCGCGTGGGAGACCCAAAGTGAGCAGAATGTTCTCGACCGCCTCACTCAGGCCGGGCTCCTTGCCAATCCCAGCGATTTCGACACCGTTCTCCAGACCGTCACCAACAACCTCATCCTCGGCAGCAACCTCGCCCTCCCGGGCGATGTCCATTGTCGCGTCCTCCTCACCTCCACGCTCGAATCGCTCGCCATTGGCAACACCATCGTCCTCAGCAAGGGCCTGATTGACGTGCTTCCCAATGAGGAAGACCTCGCCGCCATGCTCAGCTTCCAGCTGGCCCATATTGCCCTGCGCCATTCCATCGACACACGCTACGCCTTCTCGGACCGGCTCTATTTCCCCGACGAGAATACTTTCCAGTACATCCTGATGGGCCATTCCCCCGCCCAGAACCAGGAAGCAGTTGCCAAAGCCATCGACATCTTCCACGCCTCCATCTATGCCAACAAGGCCGCCAGCGTTGGCCTGTTTTTCGCCCAGCTCGCGCAGGTCCAGCATCACATCCCCGCCTTGCTCAGCCCGCGGCTCGGGGATTCTCTCATGTCTCCCGGTGGCGCGCCCTGGCTCGCGGCCTTCGAGCAGCAGGCCCCTCCCCTCCAGATCGAAAACCTCCAGCAGGTCGCAGCTCTTCCCCTCGGCAGTCATCTGCGCATCGACCCCTGGACGGATGAGGTCTTTTCTCTGCACTTCAGCCCCGCGCAGCTGCTCAGCGCGCGTGACAAGATGCCCTTTCAGGTCACGCCCATTTACTACAGGCTCCAGCGCTTCACGGCTCCCGAGGCCGGGGGACCGTCCTCAACCCCTGCTGCCGAACACTGACCCGCCGCACTCCTGATCTGTGAATTCCTTCCTTTTGCCAGCCGTCCTGGGCGCACCCGGCGCAAGCCAAAACTCCTCAATCATGAGCTGACGCAGGTAAGTCACAGAGACGACGTCCGTCTCTGCGGCCCCGGTGACCCGTCAGTCACCAACGCCGGCTCACCGGCGACCAATATACTCAGTTATCGATGAGCCTTCTGCACGGCGAAGTCGCGGGGATGAGAATGAAGCAAATCTCGGCGCGAAAAATACTGGGTGTCGCCGGTTTGGCGCTGCTTTGCGGCATCACATCCTGGCCGGTTGCCGGAGCACAGGCGCAAACGGTGGCGAGCCAGAAGCAAAAGGTCGTCCTCGACACCGATATCGGCGACGACATCGACGATGCCTTTGCCTTGGCGCTGGCTCTCTCCAGTCCCAGGATCGAGGTCATCGGCGTCACCACCGCCTGGGGCGATACGGATTTGCGCGCTCGTCTCGCCGAGCGTTTCCTCAGGGCGACGGGCTACGGTGACATTCCTGTCGCAGCGGGGCCGAGAACCCACGCCTCATCGACGTTCACGCAGGCGCGCTGGGCGCAGGTCGAGCCGGAGCCGCCGCGGGGCTGGCCCGATGCGGTCGATTTCACGCTCGCTGCAATCCGGCGCCATCCGGGTGAGATCACCCTCATCGCCGTCGCGCCCTTCAGCAATGTTGGTGCGCTGATCGACAGAGACGCAGCGACGTTTCGCAAACTGAAAAAAGTTGTGCTGATGGGCGGCTCGATCCATCGCCGCTACGGCGACCTCGGCTACCTGCCCGATCGCGGACCCGAGCCCGAATACAACATCATGATGGACCTCGCGTCGTCGCGAAAGCTGTTTGCCTCCGGCGTGCCCATCGACATGATGCCGCTCGACTCCACGCAGCTGAAGCTGGACGAGGTGATGCGGGACACGCTCTTCAGCCAGAGCACGCCCACCACCGATGCGCTGCTGTCCTTATATGAGGAATGGCGCGCTTCCACGGGCAATCCAACGCCGACGCTTTTCGATGCCATGGCTGTGGCTGCGGCCATCGATCCCAGCCTGTGTCCCACAACGCCCATGCGCATCGAAATCGACGACCAGGGCTTCACGCGGCCGGTCGCAGGCGCGCCCAACGCGAACGTCTGCCTCGATTCGGACTCGGACCACTTCTTCCACTTCTATATTCCGGCGATTTTGAGCAGCTCGGGACGGTGAGATCGGAAAACTTGAACCTCAGCCGTTCTTTACCCAAATAGAGTCCACCTTGCCGGACTCTTTGGACTCATAAAGCTCGACCAATCCTGCCGCCGGAGCCAGGGAATGCAGTTTGCCGATCGAAGGAAAACCCATGAATCGGAGTAGCTTTTTTCCAATCCTCGCCAGCCAGGAGGGAAACATAAAATCGCGATAGATCAGATAGCCTCCGGGTCGCAAAACGCGCACCATTTCTGAGAAGGCACGCTCCCAATCCGGGATATGATGCGTCGCCATGTGCGACGCCACGATGTCGAACTCCCCGTCACCGAACTCCAGCCTCGTAGCATCCATCACCCGGAACTGCAGGTTGAGGTTCGCCGTTCCACCTCTGGCGAGCTCGATCTGTTTGGGATCCACATCGATCCCCGTTACCGACAGGGGGTTTCGAGTGGCGATATCGCGGGCTGCCGCGCCCACGCCACATCCCACATCGAGGTAGCGCCAGCCGCTCTGCAAAGGAATCCGGCTAAGAAGTTGCTTTGCGCGCTCCGCGACTGTGAGCGCGTGGCTGGTGCTGTTCACAAAACGCTTCTCGATTGCTGTCATCTTCATTTCCGGCCTCCGCAGCCCACCAACACGAGTCAAATACGAAATCCGCAGAATGCGGGTTCCCACAAATGCGTCACCCGGGTCGCCGCCGATGAAACCGTGCGCGCGGGCTGCGGGCCGTTTCCCGCAGCGTTATGAGACGATAGTTCCCCGGAACAGGTGTGCCATGATCCGGAAAGGGCCGTGGCTTTTGAGCGGGAACTTTGTGGCGAGGTGCGCGGGCGCATGACGGCGGAGACAACGCGAGACCGATTCGATCTGAGCGGGCGCGTGGCGCTGGTGATCGGGGGAACCTCCGGGATCGGCCGCGCCATCGCTCTCGGCCTGGCCGAGAGCGGAGCGGACGTGGTGGCCAGCTCCCGCCGAATCCGCGAAGTCGCTGAGGTTGCGGCGGAAATTCGGGAAAAGGGGCGGCGTTCGCTGGAAATCACATCGGATGTTCTGGAGCGCGGCACGCTCGAGCACCTGCACGCGGAAACCATCGCCGCCTTCGGCAAAGTCGACATTCTGGTGAACGCGGCGGGAACCACGAAGCGCCTTCCCACCCTCGAGTTTCCGGAACCGGCCTGGCGCGCCATCCTGCAGACGAACCTCACCGGGACGTTTCGCGCCTGTCAGATCGTTGCGCCCGGCATGGCGCGGCAGGGCTGGGGACGCATCATCAACATCGCATCGCTGGCGACCTTCGTCGCGTTTTATGAGGTCGCCCCCTATGGCGTCAGCAAGGCCGGAGTGGGTGCGCTGACCAAATCGCTGGCCATCGAACTGGCGCGGCACGGGGTGTGCGTCAATGCCATCGCTCCGGGGTTCTTTCCCACCGAACTGAATGAGATGCTCCTCGAAAACACGCCTCGGGGGCGTGAAGTCCTGACACGCACCCCCATGCAGCGCTATGGGCGCCTGGAGGAACTGGTGGGCACCGCCGTTTTTCTCGCCTCCGAGAGCGCATCCTTTATTACCGGGCAGATCCTGACCGTTGACGGCGGCTATCTGGCCAGCGGTGCGAACCAATAGATCGGCTGGCATAACCCAGGCTGTCCCGGTGTAGAGTTGTAGGTTGCTTCGTGGCAGCTGGAAACGATGACGTCTGGAGAAAAAACGATGCCGGGGCGCGGAAAGCGGCGGGGATGACAGCGGCGGAAACCCACAGGAACGTGCGCGGCATTCGCCATATCGATCTCACCGATGTGCAGCTGGCGTCGAGCGAAACAGCGAGGCGCATCAATCGCGATATCGTGCTGGAGCTGATCCGGACCAGCCAGCCGATTTCGCGCGCCGATCTGGCGCGGCGCTCGGGGCTGCAACGCAGCACCGTCTCGCAGATTGTCGAACAGCTGATTCGGGAAAAGTGGGTGCGCGAGGGGTCGATCGCCTCGGCCCCGCGCGGCCGTCGGCCGACCATGGTTGGGCTCAATGAGGATCTGGTCGCCATCGCGGTGGATATCCATCCACGCCAGGCGATCGTCGCCGTCGTGGATCTCAATGGACGGCTGCTTTCGCGGGCTTTGGTGCCGCTCAGCTCCGATCCGGAGGCATCGACACGGCTGATCGTCGAATCCATGCAGCGGATGCACCGCACCGTGCCGCGCAAATCGGTTGAAGGAATCGGCATCAGCCTGCCCGGACGCGTCGATCCGGCAACCCAGCGCATGACTTTTGCGCCCAACCTGCACTGGCCCGACTTCGATCTGAAAAAGGTGATCGAGACGAAGATGCGGCTGCCCGTCAAGATGGAAAACGCCGCAACCGCATGTCTGCTGGCGGAGCTGATGTTTGCCCGCATGGACGGGGTGCGCGATGCCGTGCTGGTCACGGTTTCCGAGGGGGTGGGAACGGGCGTGTTCGCGAACGGTCAGCTCATCGCCGGTCTTCACGGCATGGCCGGCGAATTCGGACATATCCCGCTCGACCCCGCGGGACCGCGCTGCGGATGCGGCCAGAGTGGATGCTGGGAAACATTCGCATCCTGCCAGGCGGCGCTGCGTTACTACCGCGAGCTGCAGCCCCGCGGGCGAGCCGTCACCTTCCACGAACTGCTGAATCTGGCGGAGGAAGGCAATGCGCCGGCGGCCCAGGCGCTGGAGAAGCAGGCCATGTGGATTGGGCGCGGGCTGCGCATGATCATCGCCGCGCTCTCGCCCAGCAACATCCTGATCGCGGGTGACGTAACCTCTGCGTGGCACCGCTTCGGCCCCGTGATCGAGAAGGAAGCGGCGAATCAGACCCTGGCGGGCAGCCCTCCGCTGATCCGGCCTACGCACGAAGGCGAAATTGCTCGTCTGCGTGGCGCCGCGGCGCTGGTCTTCCAGCGCCGGTTGCCGCTCGATCAATCCGGCCAGGGCCTTGCGCCGGAGGACGAGGGCCACGACCCGCTGCGGGCCCAAACCGCCTAGGCCGGCAGAGCCCTCGGCTTCATCCCACGGCCAGCCCTCCACCCAAAGGTTGAAGCGGCAATCCATCCCAAAACCCTTGACAACCCCTCAAATCTGCTCCTATAGTTCGGGACGCATATTAAACCCTGCTGAGCGACTGCTCCCAGTGTGTTCCTGTTGCGCGAGGCGGAGCGCTATCACCTTTTGGAGGCAATTATGACGGAGGCGTCAAACAGACTGGAAAAGCAAAGCAAGTACCGGTTGGGCGGCAGCACGCTGTGCAATAAGTGCTTCCACGGAGGCGTAGCATCGTTCCCCGCCGCGTGTTTCCTAACCCTCGCCGTTCTGATCCTTTCATTCATAGTTCAACCGCCTGCGGCACGCGCGCAGGTTCTATATGGTTCGCTTTCCGGCGTCGTCACCGATCCGAGCGGAGCAGCCATCCCAGGCGCCAAAGTGCTGGCCACCGAGCAATCAAAAGGGATCCGTCAGGAAGCAACCACGGATGCGGCAGGCCTCTATCGGATTTCCGATGTTCTGCCCGGTACGTGGAAAATTACCGTAACTGCCCAGGGATTCGCTCCGCTCGAAACCGACAATATTGTTGTCGACGCAAATAGTGTTGCCCGCGTCGATGAAAAGTTGGCGGTCGGCAAGGTCCAGCAGAGCGTCACCGTCACCACCGCCCCGCCCTTGCTGCAGACCGAACGTGCCGATGTCCACACCGATATCTCCACCACCGAACTCGAGGAACTGCCCACCGTCTCCTCCGAGGGCAAGAACTTCCAGGACCTGCTTCGTATCATCCCCGGGTCCACCATACCGCTGGAGAACAACTCCGCCGCCGGCAACCCGGCCCGCGCCATGACGTCAAACGTCAACGGCCAGTCCACCCAGGGCAACGACACCCGCATCGACGGCATTCTGGACGCGTATCCCTGGTTGCCGAACAATGTGGCGTACGTGCCCCCGGAGGATGCCATCGCGACGGTCAACATCGCCACCAACTCCTACGATGCCGAACAGGGCATGGTCAACGGCGCCGCAGTCAACGTCCAAACCAAGACCGGCACCAACAAATTCCACGGCGACGCCTACGAGTTCCATACCGACGCCGATCTGAAGGCCATCAACTTCTTCGAGCCTCCCACCTTCAAACGGCCCACCAACATCTTCAACCAGTTTGGCGGCTCCGTCGGCGGTCCGATCATGAAGGATAAGCTGTTCTTCTTCGGCGATTACCAGGGGACGCGTCAGGAACTGGCGCCCGCTGGCGGCAACCCGCAAACCGTGCCCTTCGGACCCTTGCAGTACAGCACGGCGAAATCCGCCGGGTACTTCGATTTCCGCCCATTTCAAACTGCGGCCTATGGCCTGGTGGATAAGGCCGGCAATCCCATTCACATCTATGATCCGGACACCGGCAACCCGGACGGTTCCGGCCGCACCCCCATCTCCTGCAACGGAGTCGTCGACACCATCTGCCTTTCCAGGGTCGACCCTGCGGCTCTAACCATGGCCTCGCTGATTCCCGCGCCCACCGCCAGCCTTGCAAGCCTGGACAGCGCCAACTATCTCGATACGCAAAAGGGGTTTTTCCATACCGACGACTATGAGGGCAAAGGCAACTGGGTTCCGTCGGAGAAGTCCACCCTCTTCGGCCACTTCAGCACCTCTCGGGGCGATATCTACGATCCTCCGTCCCTGGGTCCGGCGGAAGGAAATGCCACCAACGGCGGCCAGCTGGGCAGTGCCACCACCCGTATCTATGTCATCGGCTTTGGAGGTACCCACACCTTCACGCCCAACATCCTGCTCGACGGAAACCTCGGCTTTACGCGTCAGCACCTGTCGGCGGAGGCTCCGGATATTGCGGCGGACGGCGCTTATGGGCTGGACACGCTGAAGATCCCGGGAACCAACAACTCCCAGGACCCGAACGATAATCGCTATTTTGGTATCCCGGCCTTCCAGTTCGTGACCTTCACGAACCTGGGCAACCCCAATACCGGCAATCCGTTCGTCTTCCGTGACAACCAATACGTCGAGAACGAGAACCTCTCGTGGACGAAAAGAAACCACCAGCTCCGCTTCGGCAGTGAGTGGGACCATGTGCAGATGAATCACTTCCAGCCCCAGGGCGGCACGTTCCAAACCGCGCGCGGCTCTTTCGGGATGAACGGCAACTCCACTCAGGAGTTCACCTGCACTGGCGCTCCCATCACCAAGGAAACTTGTACGAACCCCGATCCCCCCACCAATCTGGAGTACGGCTCTTACGCCGATTTCCTGCTGGGTCTGCCCTATGAGGACGGCAAAGCCGTCCAGGACTCGGATCCCATCGCCCTGCGCTGGTCGGAGTGGGCGGTTTATGCGCGCGACATGTGGCAGGCCACGTCCAGGCTGAACCTCGACTATGGTGTTCGCTGGGAGTATTACCCCATGGCCTATAGCGATCATGGCAAGGGCGCGCGTGTGCTGGATCCCTCAACCATGCAGGTCCTCATCGGCGGCTACGGCAGTGTTCCGGAGAACGACGGCGTGCAGGTCGGGCCCGGAGAGTTCCTGCCCAGACTCGGCATCGACTACAAGGCAACCCAAAACACCGTCGTGCGCCTGGGCTTCGGAATCGGCTCGGACAGCAACGACTGGCGCTACCTCCGCAACGACTATCCGGCCGACACCATCTCTGCCTACTCCGGGACCAACACCGGCGGCACCGCCAACTTCAGCGCGGCCTCTCCGTCAGACAGTTTCACCGGCCTCAACGCCACTGGGCCCTATGCCACTCTGCCCACCGGCATAGTTCTGATCCCGACGCCCAACCTCAGCACGGGATCGATTCCCCTTCCCAACAACATCACGACGAACACCATCGGCACATATCCGAAATTCCGCCGCGGATACATCTACTCCTACAACCTCACGATCGAACAACAGTTCGCGGGATTCGTGGCTGACGCTTCCTACGTGGGAGAGAGAGAGATTCGCCCCATAGAAAACGTGAACCTCAATTCCGCGCCGTTGGGCGGAGGCGCGGCGGGAGAACTGCTGAACTCCAAATTCGGGGGCACTTGGGGTGCGGTTCAAACTCTGGTCCCGCTGGGCAACAGTTATTACGACGCCCTGCAGACCAAGCTCACCCGGCGGCTCGGTCATGCCTCGACCATGGGCCTCCTCTACACCTGGTCCAAAGCCGAGGACATTGAAGACAACGAGGAGCTCAGCTCCCCGCTCTGGAACTATCCCGCCTATTTCGGAAGGAACAAGGCCCTGTCAGGATTCGATCGCGATTACAACTTTGAAGGCTACTGGGTCTACGACCTTCCCTTCGGACCAGGGCAGAGCATGGCAACCCACGGCGCTGCCGGGTGGCTGGCGGGAGGCTGGACGCTGTCCGGAGTACTGAGCAGGCTCGGCGGGGCGCCCTTTACCGTTACTGACAACTCAGGAGCAACCAGCCTGAACGCTCCCGGCAATCAGCAGACGCCCAATATCGTCTCGCCCATCCAGTTGACGGGAGGCAAACCAGACTACGCCCCGGGCCTCTGCCCGAAGGGAACGAACAGCTGCAGCTACTTCAACATCACCTCGTTCCAGCAGGTAACAACGCCCGCGACCTTCGGCAATGCCGGACGAAACATCATCCGCGGGCCGGGCTTTGTCGACCTCGACGCTAACCTGTACCGCAACTTCCCCATTACCGAGCACCTCACTTTCCGCTTCGAAGCCGATGCCTTCGGCGTGACCAACACTCCTCACTTCAGCAATCCGGACGCAAACATCACCGACTCGAACTTTGGCAAGGTCACCGGCGAGGCGCAGGGAGCCAATTCTTCCCTGGGCGGCAGCGGCGGCGAGCGCTTGTGGTATCTGGGAGGAAAATTCATCTTCTGACCGGACTTGCACTTGCACCACTGGGCCGGGACCCTCGACAGTCCCGGCCTTTCCTTTTCCGATGCATCCTTTCGCGCCGCGGCGATGCTCCACGCGCCTCTGCGAGAATAGCTCTTCAGCGGTTCACTCATGGCTGGTCCTGTCCATCGGTGTTGCACCCTCTCGCGCCTCGCGCTTCTTTGCGGAGCCGCGCTTTGCGCAACTCTTTCGCTCCATGCGGAAGACGGCTCCCAGGGGTGGCTGCGTTACGCGCCGCCTTCTTTTGCCGGGATTCCCGCCAGCTATCGCGCCATGCCGGCGAGCCTCGTCAACCTGGATCCCTCTCCCGTCGCCGCCAGCGCGGAGAGCGAGATGCTGCGCGGAGTACGCTCCATGCTGGGCCGCACGCTGCGTATTGAGTCCGGCGTCGCGAACGAAAGTGCATGGGTGCTGGGAACCACCCAGGAACTGCACGCCGCGTTTCCGGAGTATCGCGTGCCGGCCCTCGGCCCGGAGGGGTTTGCTCTCTCCGTGCTAACTGCCCGCAGCCATCAATATTGGCTGATTGCCGGGGCGGATCCTCGCGGCATCCTCTACGCCGCCTTCCACGCTCTGTCCGGCATGGCGCGCGGCGAAAGCTTCGCCGCAATGCAGGGCATCAACTCGCCGGCTGCGCCCGTGCGCTGGGTCAACCAGTGGGACAACCTGAACGGAACCATCGAGCGCGGCTACGCGGGACGGTCCATCTTCTTCGACGACGGTTCGGTGCGCACCGATCTGAAGCGTGCTGTAGAGTACGCGCGGCTGCTGGCTTCAGTCGGCATCGACGGATGCACCATTAATAATGTCAACGCCGATCCGCGCCTGCTGACGCCGGAGATGATCCGCGGCGAGGCGCGCATCGCCGACGCGTTTCGTCCCTGGGGCGTGCGCCTGTCCATATCCGTCGCCATCAACAGTCCGCAGGTCATCGGCGGCCTCGACACCTGGGATCCCGGCGATCCAAAAGTCGCCGCGTGGTGGCGTGCGAAGTTCGACGAGGTTTACACGGCCATTCCGGACTTCGCCGGAGTCGTCGTCAAGGCCGACTCCGAAGGCCAGCCCGGGCCATCGAAGTATGGCCGCACCCCGGTGGACGCCGCCAACATGCTGGCTGCCGCGCTCAAGCCACACGGCGGCGTGGTCCTCTATCGCGCCTTCGTCTACAACCACCATCTCGACTGGCACGATCTGAAGGCGGATCGCGCGCGCGCCGCGTACGACATTTTTCATCCGCTGGATGGCCAGTTCGCCGACAACGTGATCGTGCAGATCAAAAACGGGCCGATCGATTTTCAGGTGCGCGAGCCGGTTTCGCCCCTCTTTGCCGGCCTGCGCAGGACCAACGAAGCCATCGAACTGCAGATCACCCAGGAATATTTGGGCCAGGCGCGGCACCTCGTCTTCCTGCCCACGATGTGGAAGAGCTACCTCGACTTCGACCTGCAT